>JAGDAE010000210.1 GCA_017959645.1 Kiritimatiellia bacterium | reverse complement strand
TCTGCGCAAGATGATCGACGACGACCCCGCCGACGTCCGCGCATGGTCGATGTATGCGGCGACGACCATGCAGATGTGCGACGCGACTGCGGACGAGGCCGAGAAAAGCAAACTCGCCAGAGAACTCGAAGAATCGGTGATTCCCGAGATGGAGAAGCAGTCGCGCAGCCCGGTCGACTACTACGTCTTGACGACAAAAGCCTTCGTGCTCATGCGCAAGGGCAGGGAGAAACGCGACGCCGGGCGCGAGGAGGCGCTTTCGAAGGCGCGTGAGGCGCTGCTCGCCGCGGCGAAGGAAAGGCCGGACGTGCAGGCGACGCAGGATCTCGTTCTCGGGCTGGACATTTCGCTCAACGACACCGTCCAGGCCGAATCGCACGCGCGGGAGGTGCTGCGCAGAAACCGCAAGGCTCCGCTCGCCAACTATGTCATGGGTTCGCTCGCGCTGCAGAAGGGGGACTACTCTGACGCCGAAGCGTATCTGCGGCGCGCAGCCGACGCTTCGCGGCCGGTCTCGCTCGCCCAGAACGATCTCGCCGAGGTCTACCGGCGCACGAAGCGCTACGGCGAGGCCGAGCGGTACGCGAGGATGGCGATACGGAGCGATCCGGCCCTCTATGTCGCCTACGAGACGCTCGGTGCGGTGCTGATGGATTCCGGCGGCGATCTCGACGAAGCCGAGGAACTGGTCGGCAGGGCGTGCGAACTTTCCAAGGGCGAGGGAGGACGCGAAGAGGATGTCCGCATGCTCGTCTCGCTCGCGAGGGTCCAGATCGCCAAAGGCGACGCGACCCGCGGCAAGATGACGTTGCGCAAAGTCCAGAGCCGGATCAAGGAGCTGTCGGACTTCGAGCGCCGGGAATTCGAAGATCTCCAGAAGAGTGTTCGCTAGCGCTCTACTAGCCGCCGCGTTCCAGATCGGACCGTTTTACCAGCAGAAGCCCGGCTATGCCGCGCTCAGGCCGCTTTGCGCCTCCGAACTCGAAGACACGGATGTCATGTGGCCGGTATTCACTTCGCACCGCGACTGGTGGCGGTTCTGCCTTCTGGCGCATTGGCAGGCGGGCGAAAACGGTTCGTACCAGTTCGATATCTCGCCGGTGTGGTTCAACGGTGTCGACCGAGGCGGCGAAAGCTATTGGGGGCTGTTCCCGCTCTACGGGCACCACCCGCACGTCATGCTCGTGCACGATCTTGATTTCGCGCTCTGGCCGCTCTGGACGCGCTATTCGATGCCTCGCGGGGGCGAAGACGGGCGGATGACGACGAACAGCGTGCTTTTCCCGTTCTTCAGCTGGCGCGACGACGGCAGCTGGTCTTTCTGGCCGGTCTACGGCGTCAACCGCCAGCGCGAGAGCGTCCACCGTTACGTCTTCTGGCCGCTGTTCACTTGGGCGTCGTACCGCGAAGACCGCGATACGGCAGGGGAGGGTTCGTCGTGGATGCTCTGGCCGCTTTTCGGCCGCGTCGACCGTGCGCGGGAGAAGCAGACTTTGGTGCTGCCGCCGTTTTTCTCGTCCGCGCGCGCCGGAGGGAACGCTTCCGAGACGAGCTTGAGGTGTCCGTGGCCGTTTTTCGGGCTTGAGTCCGGTGCGCGCCGCGAGCGCATTTCGCTCTGGCCGCTCTACGAGCATGTGCATTGGCGCTCGTACTCGAAAGGCGAGAGCTCCGGCGACGTCACGAGATTCGGCTGGAAGCTCGTCGAGCTCTACGACGACGAAACCAGGGTATTCCCTTTCTGGGTCTCCGGCAGGGGATATTTCCGGCTGTGGCCGTTTTGGGAAAGCGAAGAGGAAGGCGGAGTGTCGCGCGGACGCTTCCTCTCGCTCGTGCCGATCAGGAACATTCCGCAGATCGACCGCAACTGGGCGAAGTTCTGGACCTTCTACGAGCGCGAGGAGACGCCGGTCGCGATTCGCCATTCGCTGTTCTGGGGCATCATACGCTGGGGGGGCGTGAAATGGTGAAGACGTGGCTCAGGGCGCTGCGCGCCGACCAGTGGACGAAGAACGGCGTCGTCATGCTGGCGTGGTTCTTTTCGGTCGCGGACGCTTCGCAGCGGGACATCGTGCGCGGCTGGAAGTCGTTCATGCTGGCCGCCGCGATGGCCGTCGCGTTTTCGCTGATCTCGTCCTCGTTCTATCTGCTGAACGACGTGTCCGACTACGACGCCGACCGTCTGCATCCGGTCAAACGCCGGCGGCCGATCGCCGCGGGGCAGATTTCGCGGCTTTCGGCGATACGCGTGGCGCTGGTGCTGTTCGCAGCCGGTTTCGCGTATCCGGCGCTTGTCGTCATGGTCGCGCCTTCGCGCACGCTGGCGTTCGGCACCGTCCTCGCCTATACCGTCATGCAGTGCCTCTACACCGGGTTTCTCAAGCGCGTGCCCTATCTCGACGTGGCGACGCTGGCGTCCGGCTTCGTCTTGAGGGCGGTCGCCGGCGCGGCGATCATATCTGCCTACATTTCGCCGTGGCTGCTGGTCTGCACTTTCACGCTTTCCATGTTTCTCGCGTTCTGCAAGCGCAAGAACGAAATGGAGCAGGCCCGAGAATCTCGGGAAGTCCTGCGCCGGTACCATCCGCGGCTGCTCTCCGCCGCGATCGTCGCCGCCGGCGTCGCCTCGTTTGCGGAATATCTCGCCTATACGCTCACCTCGGCGATGGGCAGGCGGTTCCCGTATCTCTGGATCACGTCGGTTTTCGTGCTGCTCGGAATTCTCCGTTATACGTTCGTCGCATGGCGCAACGGCGACGTGGGCCGTCCCGAAAAAGTTTTGCTTACCGACCGGCTGCTGTGGGCGATTCTCGCCGGCTATGCCGCCTGCGCCGTCGCCGCGGTCGCGATCGGGATATGATGGTGAATACGGCTCTTCTTCTCGCCGCGCTTTTCGACGTTTCGTCGCTCGTTTCGCTCTTCGCGGGTCCGGAGCGGGAATTCGGCAGATGGATGGCGGAATGGACCTGCAACGCAAAGACCAACATTTCCGCCGAGACCGCCGCAAGCTTTCGCGACGGGACGATCATGCCGTTCGTCGGCAGGGAGATGCCCGATCCTTTTCTGCCCGGAGCGCAAAGGAGCGGCGAAACCTGGGCCGAAGAAGCATCGCAGGTGTATGAAACGGGGCTGCGCGATATCTGCGAATACGATTCTCTCCGGTATCTCGACGGACGCAACTGCGCCAGGGCCGGCAGACTCTACTCGTCCGGATGCCGGGAGCCGTTCGTGACCATGCTGTCGGCGTTCGATCCGGAATTGAACTGGCTCGACAACCGCGATGCCTGCGCGGCCAGGCTCGAAGAGGCCGAGTCGATGGTTCCGCAGGGGAGGGACGCCTCTTTCGTGCGTCTGCTGGCGCGGTTCATGCGATACCGTATCCGGAGATGCTCCTTCGAAGAGGTGAAGGCGCTGTTCGCGGAATGGCTCGGCTCAAGGGGATTCGGAAATGACGATGAAGTCGCGATCTACAATATCCACCGCAATTTCTTCGGCATGAATGTCGGCGTTCTGGAGTCTTTCCCGTATCTTTCATGGGCGAGCATGATAGAGACCGCGAAAGAGGGGTTGCAGGAGGCGCGCCGGGAAGCCGGCAATGGCATTGCCGCATCCGTCTCCCAAAAGGGATGGAACATGCTGGCCGACCGGTACCGTTCGGCGCTCGAGATTCTCGACGAGGCCGAACGGTTGAGGCCGGATCGCGTCGAGACGCTCTATTCGCGGTTATGGATCGACGGAGAAAGCCGGATGGGCGACCTGAAGACGCGGCAGAAGCTCTTCGACGAAATTTCGCGCCGGCGGCTCGACTATCCCGCCGCGATCAGCGAATTCGTCTGGCACAATCTCTATCCGCGATGGGGCGCCGATCGCCAGCGCCGCATGATGAGGCGTTTCGCCGACGCGTGCTACGAAACCGGACGCCACGATACGGCGCTTCCTTATTTCTACGCCGAGACGATGTGCCGGTACGTCCGCGACTCGGCCATCGATCCTTTTTCGTATTTCCGCGCCCATGCCGATGTGGCCGAAAAATGCATCGACGTGTGCATGCGCCAGACGACGAACGAATTCGCTTGCGGATATGTCCGCGGCCGCGCGCCGTTTGTCGGCGCGGCGGTTGCCGTCTACGCCGGAATGTACGAAAAGGCGGCGGAGTTCTGCCCCTATATCTTCTTTCTCCCCGGCGATCTTGACGAGATTTTCTTCGACAAGGGTTCGCTTGCCGCCGCGATCGATGTTTTCGCCGGCGAATATTCGCAATTCTGCCTGAGGCTGCAGCGGTTGTACGATGAAGGGAAATATCAGGAATTTCTCGAAGCGACGGGCAAGATGATGCCCGACGCGCTCAAGGAAAACCGCTGGGCGTGGCAGCATGTCCGGACGCTGATGTACGGCGTCGCGATGAAAACCGCGTTCGAGCAGGGCATGGACGTGGACGCCGAGATTCCCGCCTGCTTTCCCGGCTGGTGGAACACCGGCTGGTGGCGGGCCGATGACAGGACATGGCACACGTATTGGGATTTCGAATGGAAGCATCATGTGACATGGAGGGCTCAAATACCGAAGAACCACGAGTTGGAGCTGGTGTTTTCGCCTAAACCGGATACCGGTGGACGCCATGTGCTTGTAGTGTCGCGGTGCGTATACGAAGAAACCCACCATCTGACGATCAACAAAATACCGTTTGCGACTTTTATCTGGGAAGAAGAGCGTACCGGCGTATACCTCGGGAACGACTATTACGGAATGATCTCCGTCGATCCGGCCCGCGCCGTCTGGAAACCGGCGCGAGACGCGCCGCGAAACGTGCGTATCGCCTGCGACGGAGGAAGAGTCGATGTTTTCATCGAAGGGGCGCTTGTCTTGTCCACTCGCGATCACGCCGGAGCAATGCGTCGTTCGCCGGATACGGGCTACATCCGCTTTCACGGCGAGAATGCGTCGATCTCCGGTATTGTCGTGCGCAAGCCCCGCACGCACGAAAGCGGAGCGGGAACGCCGTGAGAATCCTCGAAGAGCTCGCTTCCCGCCGCCGTTTCGGGATGCGTCCCGGGCTGGAGGCGATTTCGGCGGCGTGCCGGGCGTGCGGCGACCCGCAGAAGAAGTTCAAGGCGATACACGTCGCTGGCACGGACGGCAAAGGCGCGGTGTGCGCGATGGTAGACGCCGTCCTGCGCGCGCACGGCTTTCGCACCGGCCGCTACACCTCGCCCCATCTGCTGTGCGTCAACGAACGTTTCTTCATCGACGGCGAACCCGCCCCGGACGGGCTTCTTGACGCTCTGGCCGCGCCGCTCGCAGGAGACCCATCGTTCGACCGCCTCACGTATTTCGAGCTGCTCACGCTCGTCGCATACCGGCTCTACGCCGCGGAGAAAGTCGATTTCGCCGTTCTCGAAACCGGTCTCGGCGGACGGCTCGACGCAACGAACATCTGCGCGCCGGCGGTGGCGGCGATAACCAGAATCGGGCTCGACCATTGCGAATGGCTCGGCGACACGGTCGAAAAGATAGCCGCGGAGAAGGCGGGCATAATCAAGTCCGGCGTGCCGGTCGTGCTCGGCGCCAATTCCCCGGAGGTGCGGCGCATCGTCGAAGCGCGCGCGCGCGAAGCCGGCGCCAAATTCGTCTATGCGCCTGATATCGCGTCCGAAAGCGACATCCCCGGCGATTTCCCGCTCATGGGCGCTTTCAATCGCGAAAACGCCGTTACCGCCATCGCCGTGCTGAAGACGCTGGCGAAAAGCGGCTTCGCCATCCGCGAAAACACGATAACAGAATCTCTGCGCGGCGTCGTGTGGCCGGGCAGATTCCAGCAGGTGCGCAATTTTCTGATCGACGGCGCGCACAATCCGCCGGCCGCCCGCGCGCTGGCGCAG
The DNA here is from genome assembly GCA_017959645.1 of Kiritimatiellia bacterium. Lineage (GTDB taxonomy): Bacteria > Verrucomicrobiota > Kiritimatiellia > RFP12 > UBA1067 > UBA1067. Next base: position 548 of record JAGDAE010000210.1, on the reverse strand, counting down.
TCTCTCGGGGACGGAAAATTCGATCTTGTCGCCGGGTTCTGCGCGGACAAGAACGTGGACGAGGTGCTGGGGATTCTTTCGCCGCGCGTTCTCAAGGCGTGCGCCGTCAGGACGAACAATCCGCGTTCGCTCGGGGCGGAGGAGCTGGCGGCGAAGATGCGCGCGGCCGGAATGGACGCCCGCGCGGCGACGCTCGCCGACGCGCTCGATACTGGAAGACCGACGCTGGTCTGCGGTTCGCTCTTTCTCGCCGGAGAAGCGCTGGCCGTCCTCGGCGCCTGGCCGTGGAAGATCCGTTTCGATCCGGCCGAGACGCTGCGCGTCTGACTGCGGACGCCGCCGGAAAACATCCGAGGGGTTTCGCCGAAACATAAGGGGGTAAGGGCGATTTTATATAAGGGCTTTCCCGGTTTCATATGAGGGCTTTCGCGGTTTCATAGCAGGGGTTTTCGGGGGTGGTTTCCGTTTTATGCGGAAATGGCCGGAGAGGTGCGATATTGCGCTTTTTCTGCGCCATTGCGGCACGATTCGGCACACTTTTGGCGGCT
>JAGDAE010000209.1 GCA_017959645.1 Kiritimatiellia bacterium | reverse complement strand
ACCGACCTTGGCGATGGCGCGACGGCATTCGAATTCGACGGGCTTTCGTCGTGCACGCTCTATTACGGTCGGCTCTATTCGTCCGACGGCGAAGCCGCGTTCGGGGAAGTCAAGCCGTTCGTGACGACGGCAGATCCGGTTGTAGACACATCCAAAAATGGTCTCATTATCCTTAATCATGCCTGGGCTTCTTGGGATGGTGCGCTTGACCCATTGCGTAACGGAGACCCAACTTATCGTTATTGGGATCCACGAATGTTTTTTGTTGGGGCAGCAGGAGCAGCGGATAGTCAGTTTGACTGGAATCATGGTTTTAATTTTGGCGCCGATTGTACAACAGCATTTGGCGGATATGCATATTTTGTAGCCGGTGTGCCATATACATTCACCATTGACTCGTACATAAAAACATATCAGATTGATGTTGATGGTGTGACGTTCTATAGCAATCGTAATGATTTTCCGAATTCCGCCCCCGAGTCGCACACCCATGTCTTTTCTGAATCAAGATGGTACGAGATAAGATTCATTACTGGCGGTCCTGCAGGCTATAGCGAATACGCTTCGGAGAACGGGTTGACGATCTCTGTCGATGGAGGAGCAACCAAGGCCCCGTACAAAGACCCTAGTGATGGTTCCGTGTTCCGCATTACGGGCGATGAGAAGCTCAGTTTTGCGTTTGTCAACAGTGATGGCGAGAATGTCAATGCGGCGATTGACATTGATCCGTCGCTGGAAGGGGCGACGCTCTACGCCTGCTTTGCATCGGAATATGGGGACAACAATTTCGCGGCATGGGCAAACGAGGAGATTGATGAAATCGCCGATGGCCAGACGGTCGGATCGTATTCGATCGCGATTCCCGACGGCGCGCGGTACTTCCGCCTTGCGGCGGTCAAGGATGGGATTGCGACGTGGTCGATCTCGAAGGCGATCGAAGACATCGAGATTGTCTCGGGCGGGGCGCTGATGGCGAAGATCACCTCGACCGGCGCGCTTTCCAAGACCGCGCTGGGAGTGGAGTTCGATTACTACGGCGATGGCGACGCGTCATCGGTATACGATTTCGAGCTTGACTACGGTCCTGCGGCGAACGACTTGAAGTGGACCGAGACGCTTGCTATCGATGTTTCGTCTCTGGGACATAAGGTATACGCGGTCGATGGTCTGACGCCGGGTAAGACATACTATGCGCAGCTTTACGGGGTTTCGGGCGATGATCGTCTGCCGATCGGCGATGTGTTCAGTGTCACGGTCATGCCCGAAGATTCGGTTACAACGTCCGCCTACACGGGGCTTTGGGAGATCAAGAAATATTCGACCAACGCGAGCGATTTCGATCCGCTGCCGTTAGCCGTCGGCAGCGGCGAACTCGAGCGGCATCGCGAAAGCGGAATATGGGCGTATGCCAAGCCGTCGTGGGTGTCGGAAATCGATGGCTCTGAAAATACGTGGCCGATGGATGCCGGTTATATAAATTGCGGCTTCGGCTACAAGGGGTATATGTACATGGCCGAGGGGAAGGAGTATACCTTCAGAGTCGCGATGATATCGCAGACGGTCTATATCCAGTTTGACAGCGAGGCGATGTATGGTCAGTGGATGAGTAACGATCCGTTCGATTATTACGTTGGGGTCGGTTATTCCTACACACCGACATTCACCGGTTGGCATCCGATTCATGTTGTCGCGGTGCGCGATCGGTCGATTTCGTCGGCACAGACCGAGGTCGCGGGCTTTGAGTTCTCGAACGACGGCGGAGTGACGTGGAATCAGATGGCCGATCCCGGCGACGGTTCGCTCTTCCGCGTCGATACGGCGGAACCGATCACGGTTGACACCCCGTCAATTGTCGCGGGCAAGCTTCGCGCGACCGCGCTTTTCGACAAGTGTGTTGAAGGATATGATCTTTACGCCTGCTTCGGTGACGACTATGCCGGAAATGATTTTGATGCGTGGGATGAGAAAGTCGCGCTTGCCGCCGTCGCGAGCGATGAAAGGATGCGGAATGTTTCGGCGCCGATTCCGGATGGGGCGGCCTACTGCCGTCTCGTCGCGGTCAAGGACGGCGAGTATCTCTGGTCGGATGCGGAGGCCCTGAAAGAGCTTCCGGTCGCCGCGGAAGAGACGTTGACCGCTTCGCTTGTCTCGATCGCTTCGGTCGGGGTCGATTCGGCCGCGTTCAATCTCAACATCTCGATACCCGAATCGATCGGCACCGAATGCGATGTCGTCTTCACGGTCGCGCCGGCGAACGGAAGCTGGTCGTTCGAGCGCGTCGCGAGCGGCATCGCCGGCGGAACGCCGCGCGTCGGCATCGGCGGACTCAGAGCCAATCGCGATTACACGATAACTTTCCATGCCGAGAACGGCCCGTCGAAGAGCGTCGAGAGCGAGCCGGTGACGATCACGACAAGGAAGGGCGCGAATCTTCCCAACTACGCAGGACTCTGGCAGGGACGCGGCACGGCCTGGGATCGCCATTGGGGACAGGATATCATGGGCCTCGAGACCGGTACCGAATACAATCAGCGCTGCCGTCAGCTCGGGCCGATGCCGGTTTTCCATTACTGGCAGGGCGGCGCCGCCTATGCATGGGACAATCCGTTCGATTCGGGCACGGCAAGTTCATGGGTCGGCGATGCGTTCTATGTCTACGAGGGTTATGTCTGGCTGCAGGCGGGGAATTACGCTTTCGACTATACGATCGACGCGGGGGTCAATCTGATTATCGATGACGTTTCCATTGCCAATACGTATGACAGCGCCAACCATACCGCGTCGTATGCGTGCGGGACGACGGGCTGGCACAGGTTCCATTTCGAAACGCAGAACGACGATTACTGGGGCGGAGCCGCCGGCGGTCTTGCCGGCGCGGACAGCTTCAGGATGTCCCGCAACGGCGGGGCGTGGCGGCAGATGCTCGATCCCGGCGACGGTTCGCTCTTCCGCGTACTGCCGGCGTTCGTATGCGCTTGCGGGGAATCGGGCGGCGTTCTCACCGTTTCAAGCGATTATGCGGGCGACGATACGGTCAAGATCGTCTACGGTTCGGTCGATGGCGGCGATTATCCCGGCAGCTGGGAGAATGCCGAAGTCCTTACATTCGACGAAGGCATCGCAACGCTTGATTATCGGTCGCTCGGTTCGGGCTATGCGCGAATCTTCACGGTGGACGGAAACGGCAACTGCACCTCGCTTTCGGAACTCGTCTATCTCGCGGCGGCTGACGAGCCCGCTCTTGGCGACTCCATCGATGCCGATGTCTCGGACGGCGCGGGGATTTCCGTCACAGCCGAAGCCGTTTCGCTCGGCGGCGGCGTTGCGTTCGCCAAGCTCTATCTTGCGACCGAGGCCGATTTCTCCGACGCCGAACTTGCCGCCGAAGCCGCCGTAACTTCGATCGGAGAGATCGAGCTGAGGGCGACTGCATTTGGCGGGGAAGCGCTTGTCGCCGAAAAGGACTATCATTACAGTATGGTGCTCGCTTCGGACTCCGACGCCGAAGATACGCTTTCCGGCTGCGTTACGATGGCGGGCGCCTCGCAGCTCGCGAGCGCGGTTCGCGCTGTCTCTTCCGGCTGGAATGCGGTCTTTTATGCGGACGTCGAGAAGATCGGCGCGGGTACGACGACGCTGACGCTCCTGACGGGCGCCGGCGCAGACTCGCTCACGAATACGTCTTCGCGTACGGTCAATTCGATCGGCCTCAACGAAATCGCCGTCGAATTCCCGTTCGTGAACGAGACGGTCTGTTACTGCTTCGAGATATCGAATCCGGTCGGCTCTTCGCGGAGCCAGGTCGGTACGATTGGCCTCGTGGACAATTCGGTCTATTACTGGAATCCGGCGGTTACGAACGGCGATTGGGAGGATCCGGCGAACTGGGTCGCGGCTGACGGCGGCGCGCTCGACTATCGCTGCACATGGCCGAAGACAAACCAGAACGCGGTCAGGTTCGATCTGGCGACCGAACCGACGACTGTCGCTGTCGCCGGCGACTGCTATCTTCTGTCGCTCTCTGCAGGCGCGGCCGAGGCCAAGGTCAAATTCGTCTTCAAGTCGACGCATCCGGCGGTTTCGCAGTCGATGTTCACGTCGTTCACGGACGATGCGTCGCAGACGGAATTCTGCCTCAACGTCTCCAGAGGCCAGGGAAGCGATTACTGCATCGAGCAGGTGGACCCGGTCTACAACTGGGCGACGCTTTTCGGGAATGTCCCGAAGGCTTTCCGTCTTTCGGTTTCGCCGGAGTCGACGGCTCGCAAGGGCGGCTCGCACGATTTCGCGGTTCTCGGCTGGAGCTACGGTATCAATCCTGCGAAGGTGGAGTTCGTCAATCGCGGCGGGGTCGAGTTCTACTTCGTCTACGATGGCGGCGGGCGCGAACCGAGATTCGAGGGGGAGCTGCCTACGCAGATACGCGTTTCGATCGTGAACGCGGGAATGGCGCTGTTCGTTCGTTGATTCACCCCCAGGGACAATTTTGCCATGTCTGCGCGGCGATGGGAATCGCGACGTTCGGCGACGCCGACGAGTCTCCAGCCGGGCGAATGGACGACGCTCGAGTGCGATTCGACCGAGGACTACCGGTATTTGTACATGATGCGTCCGGACAACACCGCGTGGTACGGCTATGCGGCCGAGATCCAGTTCTGGGGCTGGGACGAGGCCGATATCGATCAGGACGGAATTGTCATTTTCGTCCGTTGACACGCATAGCCGTACAGGGTATGGCGGAGCCGGACAGGACTGGCCGGGAGCGAAGAGGGAAACTCCGGGGCGCGTTGTGTTTTTCGCGCAAAAAGTGTATAATATGCGGCCAAAAGGCGCAATGCGTTTTTGGAAGGAGCAAATGAACCGCTATCTCGACGAATTTATGAAAACGTTCCCTTTCGAGGGACTGACGTACGATGACGTGACGCTGGTCACGCAGTATGCCGATTTTCTGCCCGACGACGCTTCGCTCGAAACGAAGCTCACCAGCCGGACGAAGATGAAAATCCCGTTCATTTCGGCGGCCATGGATACGGTGACCGAGGCGCCGATGGCGATAGCGATGGCGCTGGCCGGCGGCATCGGGGTCATCCACAAGAATCTCGAGGAGGACGACCAGGCGGCGGAGGTGGCGAAGGTGAAGAACCATCTCAACGGACTTATCGCGAGCCCGATCTGCTTCCACGAGAACGACGACATTTCGCTCATCCGCGAGGTGAAGCGCGAGAAGAAGATCAAGTTCAACGGCTTTCCGGTCCTCGACGACCAGGAAAGGCTCGTCGGCATGATCACCTCGTCGGACATGCGCTTCGCGCCGATGAACGCGATGAAGATACGCGATCTCATGCAAAAGACGCTGCTCACCGCCAAGCCGGGCACGTCGCTGAAGAAGGCGTACGAGCTGATGAGGGCGAACAAGATCGGCAAGCTGCCGCTCGTCGACCGCGCGGGAAGGGTGGCGGGGCTCTACAGCTTCACCGACGTGCAGCGCATAGTCGAGAACACCAACGCCGACGTCAACTGCGACGACAAGTTCCGTCTCAGGGTGTCCGCTTCGGTTTCGGGAGGCAAGGGGGACATCTCGCGCATGGAGAAGCTGGCCGACGCCGGGGTCGACGTGGTCGTGGTCGATTCCGCGCACGGACACTCGAAGGGGATCATGGACATGACGAAATACATCGTCAAGCACTTTCCGAAGGTGGACGTGATCGCGGGCAACATCGCCACTGGCGAGGCGGCGAAGGCGCTGGCGAAATGCGGCGCGCACGCGGTCAAGGTCGGCATCGGGCCCGGGTCGATCTGCACGACGCGGGTGGTGTGCGGAGTCGGCATACCGCAGCTGACGGCGGTCTACAGCGCGGCGAAGGCGCTGAGGGGGTCGGGCGTCGCGGTAATAGCCGACGGCGGCATCAAGCTTTCGGGCGACGTTCCGAAAGCGCTGGCGGCCGGAGACGACTCGGTCATGCTCGGTTCGGTTCTCGCGGGAACGGAGGAAAGCCCGGGCGAGAAGATATACTCCAACGGGCGGCAGTATGTGGTGTACCGCGGAATGGGTTCGATGGCGGCGCTGAAGAACGGCAAGGGGTCCAGAGCGAGATACTTTCAGGACAACGAGTCCGAAGACGATCTCGTGCCGCAGGGGATCGAGGGGATGGTTCCGTATTCCGGGCACGTGAAGTCGATCATGACCCAGTTCTGCGGCGGGCTTCGCGCATCGCTCGGCTACTGCGGAACGCGCACGATCGCCGAACTGAAGGAGAAGGGCAGATTCTTCCGCGTGACGGCGGCCGGGCTCAGAGAGGCGCGTCCGCACGACATCACGATAACCAAAGAAGCGCCCAACTACCGTACATGAGCGCCGCAGCGAAAAAGACCTGGCAGGACTACGGCCGGGAATGGCTCGACACGCTGGTCGTAGCCATTTCGGTCGCGATGGCGTTCAGGGCGTATTTCTACGAGCCGTTCAACATTCCGACCGGCTCGATGCAGGAGACGCTGTGGGGCTACCACACGATCGAAGGCGTCGAGAAGACGGCGTGGGACGTTTTTCCGCTGTCGATCGCGAAGTGGATATGGACGGGAGCGCGGCATGTCGAGTTCAAGGCGCCGGCGAGCGGCTCGATACACGCACGCGACCGCAGGGACGGCTTCGCCGACGTCAGGGTCGGGACCGATCCGGCGACGTTCAAGCTGCCTACCGACGCGTGCCGCGGGCTTGTCGGCAGATACGTGCGCGCCGGCGAGACGGTCTGGAAGGGCGAGGTGGTGACCGGAGATTTCATATTCGTCAACCGGTGGATATGGAACTTCCGCAAACCGAAGGACGGAGACGTGATGATCTTCTCGACGACAGGAATCGACGCGTTGCCGCAGGGAACGCACTACATCAAGCGGATGAAGGCGACGCCGGGAGAGACGTATGTTCTCGAGCATCCGGTCGAGGGGCGTCCGGCCGAAGTGACGATGGGCGACGACGAATATTTCGCGTGCGGAGACAATTTCGACAACAGTTACGACAGCCGCTACTGGGGGGTCGTCCCCGGCCGGCAGCTTCGGGGGCTGGGAAGCGTGGTGTTCTGGCCTATCAACGGATGGAGGACGATACGATGAGCGAGCAGCTTATAAAGACTCCGAGCGTTTTCGGCGAGACCGGAAACTTTCTGCTCGAGCGCGAGCTTGGCAGAGGCGGGATGGGCGGCGTCTACATGGGGCGCGACAAAATGCTCGACCGGCCGGTGGCGGTAAAGGTGATGCTCAGGGAATACGGCGAGGATTCGGCATTCGTCGAGAAATTCAAGAAAGAGGCGCAGGCGGCGGCGAAGCTGATACATCCGAACATCGCCCAGGTGTATTCCTACGGCATCGCCGACGGAATGCCGTACATGGCGATGGAACTGGTCGCCGGCGGTTCGCTCTACCAGATGATGAACACGCCGGGCAAGAAGACCGACATTCAACGCGTGCTCAAGATCGGCGAACAGGTCGCCCAGGCGCTCAGATGCGCGTCCGACCAGGGACTGGTTCACGGCGACGTCAAGCCGGAGACCATCCTGCTCGACGCCAACGGCAACGCCAAGCTCGTGGATTTCGGTCTCGCCGGAATGCAGAGGGACACGGACGAAATCTGGGGAACCCCGTACTACATCGCTCCGGAAAAGGTCAAGAAAGAACCGGTCGATTTCCGCGCCGACATGTACAATCTCGGCGGCACGCTGTACCATGCGCTCACCGGCGTCGCGCCGTTCGAGGGAACCGATTCCAACGAAGTCGTCAAGAAGCGCTTCGAGACGGAGCCGCGCCGTCCGAGCGAGCTGCGGCCGGAGATCACGCCGCAAGTCGACGATCTGATAATGAAGATGCTGGCGTTCGATCCGGAAGGACGCTTTCCGAGTTTCGAGGCGCTTCTCGAGGAGTTCAAGTTCGTGCTTTCGAACGGACTCAACCGTCCGGTCGCGGCGCACGCGGCTGGCGGTGGAGGCAAGAAGAAAATCGTCCTCAAGAAGAACCGCACTCGGATCGGCGGCGACGCGGAGCGTCCGAGAAAGGTAAGGCACAGCTACGACGCCGAAGAGGAAGAAGAAGACGAGGGCGGCAGCGTCGCAGGGAAGGTTCTGCTGGTCGTGTTCGGCGTGATCGCGCTGATCGGGGCGGTCGTCGGCGGACTGATCTGGTACAAGGTCTCGAGCGAGAACAAACTCGCCGCCGAAGAGCGTGCGCAGATCGCCGGCAAGATCGCCGAGGCGCGCGCGGCGATCGGCGAAACGCGCGCGACCGCCGCCAAGTTCGCCCTGGAGGTGGAAGGGTGGATGAAGAGCGCGATCGACAACGCCCAGCTGCGCACCGACAATCTGAAGAAGAAGCTGCCGGCGGCCGACGCGAAGCTGCTCAAGCCGGCGCCGATCAAAGAACTGCTCGACGCCATCGCCTCCACCAACGAAGTGAAGGAGGCGGCCGCCGAAGAACCGGCGAAGAAGCCATCGGCCGACAGCCTTTCGACGGACGAGGACGACAAGCCGAAAAAGAGGGTGCACCAGTACAAGAAATTCCGCGACCCGACCGAAGACGAGAAAGACCGCATGTCGCCGGAAGGCCAGCGGTATCTCGAGGAGAAGAAGGCTTGGGACGAAGAGGAGCGCAGGAAAATAGCCGAAGGCATCCTCGATCCCGACGAGATGGAAGAAGAGGATGGCGAGGAAGTGGCCGCCAAAGCGAAAGCCGAAGAAGACGCGCCGAAACAGCGCTCGAAGATCGCCGCCAAGGAGCAGGAAGCCGCGTCCGGGCCGGCGAGCGAATTCGCGGTGACGATAAAGGACATGAACGCGCTCTGGACCACCGCCTACGAGGCGCAGGCGGCGGCGATAAGGACGATACACAGGCTGCGCAAGCTCGACAAGTTCATAGCGGACGGGCTCGCGACGGCGACGGGCACGGACGAGGCGACGATGAACGCGCTGGCGGCGCTGTCGCTCGACGCGAAAGCCAAGTACGACGAAGCGCACGACGGCAAGGACGCGGTTACCGCGCGGTCGGCTCCGGGCAAGATACAGAAGCGCGGCGACAACATCGTCGCCAAAACCGACCGCGACATCCGCGAGCGCACGTTGCAGGCCGACCGCGACAAGAAGGCGAAGGACGAGGCGGAATCCGAACGCGCCCGCAAGGCGGCGCAGGCGGCGGAAAAGGAGTCCACCATCAAGCGCGAATGCTCGGACATCAATTCCAAGTTCGACGCGCTCGCGATGGCTGGCACGTTTCGCCTGCTCGACTGGCAGAGCGCCATCCGGCAGCTGACGACGATGCGCGACGAGTTCAAGTACGCCGAAAGCCAGATTGTCGCCGACAACGTCATACTCAAGGTCAAGATGATGAAAGCGGTGCACGACATCTTCATCCAGAACTGCTCCAGATTCGTCTTCCAGCGCTCCAAACTGCGTCTGGCCGAAATCAAGGAAGTGAACGAAATGGAGCTCAAGATCCAGAAATCCGACGGTTCCGTCATGAAGGTCACATGGGTTAAGTTCTACCAGCAATACCACGGCAACCTCAACGAACTGATACAGAAATTCATCGAGAAGGGGCGCGGAACGTCCAAGCTAGACGGCAATTCACTGACGCTCAGAAACTGGGCGGAGGCGATGATGGGCGCGGCGCTGACGATGCGAATAATATGTTCCGACGACGCGATGGCGATACCGAGAGGCGAATCGATCGCGAAAAGGGCGGTGGCGGAATTTCCGGCGTATCTCAAATACGCGGAGCAGATATTCCCCGACATTTCGTTCGAAGGCGTCGCAAAGGAGGAAGAGGAATGAGCAATCCGATCGTGCCGAAAAAGCAGCTCTCCATATTCGTGATGCTGGTGAGCTGCTTCACGCTGTGGGGGCTTCTCAACAACATGACCGACAACCTGGTCCCCGCGTTCCAGCGCATATTCACGATGGACCAGTCGAGAGCGGGGCTGGTCCAGGTCGCGTTCTACGGAGCATATGCCGTCCTGGCCATATTCGCCGCCGTGCTCGCGGAGGAATTCAGCTACCGCAAGGGCGTGCTGATCGGGCTGTTCGTGTATATCGTCGGCGCGCTTCTGTACATACCGGCCTGCGTGGCCCAAAGCTTCGACATCTATTTCGTGGCCATATTCATCGTGGCCGGCGGATGTTCGCTTCTGGAGACGACGTGCAACCCGTACGTATTGTCGCTGGGCGACGGCGAGACGGCGGTCAGGCGGCTCAATTTCGCGCAGATGTTCAACCCCGTCGGCTCAATGGCGGGAATCGTGCTGGCGCAACAGCTGATCCTCTCGCACTTGAATCCGGCGACGGCCGAGGAGCGCGCACTGATGGATCCGCAGACCAGGGAGTCGATCATCCACAACGAACTGTTCTGGGTGTGTGCGCCGTATGTCGGACTTTGCGCGATTGCGGCTTTCATATGGCTCTTCTTCCTGCTCAAGCGCGACGGCGAGAAAAAAATAGGTGCTTCGGCGTTCGGACGGGTTCTCACGGCGCTTCTCTTTTCGGTGGCGCCGATGACGATGCTGTATTTCATTTTTCCGGACATGGACAAGATTCTGTGGGTGCTCTGCGGCGTCGCCGGTCCGGTGGTGTACGTGATACTGCTCAAAGACTACCGGGCCATGCTCGCCACGCTTCTGTCGACGCCGCGCTACTGGTTCGGCGTTGTCGCCCAGTTCTTCTACGTTGGCGTGCAGATCGCGGCCTGGACGTGGCTCAACGTGTACTGCCAGAAGGAACTCGGGGTTACGCCGGCGCAGGGGGCGATATACTACACGATCGCGATATCGTTGTTTATCGCCGCGCGCTGGATCGCAACGTTCCTGATGAAATACTTCAATCCGGCTCCGATGATGGCCGTGTTCGCCGCAGGAGCGATCGCATCGTGCCTGGGGGTGATGTATTTGCCGACGCGGATCATATTCACGGCAGGGAACCTTCCCTTCAGCTGGAACATCGTCTGTCTCGTCGCAATGAGCGGTTTCATGTCGCTGATGTTCCCGACGATCTACGGCATCGCGCTCGGAAACCTCGAACCCAAGGCGCTGAAACTCGGCGCTTCCGGACTTATCATGGCTATTCTGGGCGGGGCGATAATAACGCCGTGGATGGCGGACATAATCGGCAACGTCGACAGCTTCTGGTGCAGGCTGGTGCCGATGTTCTCCGACGCGTGGGACGAAAACCTGCGCCTTTCGCAGATGTCGCTGCGGGCTAGTTTCGTGGTTCCGGCGATATGCTTCGCGGTCGTTTTCGCATATGCGACGATTTTCGGAAAAGCCAAAACTGGAAAGAAACAATGAAAAAGTCAGTCTGCGCCGCCGTTGCGGCGCTTGCGGTTCCGCTTTTCGCCGATTACGTTCCGGCGGAATGGACGATCGAAAAACGCGAACAGTTCGCCGAACAGCGTTTCGGGATTTTCATCCATTGGGGACTCTACGCCTGCTACGCGCAGGGCGAATGGTATCTCGAGAACGCCGGGCTCGACGAAGAAGCGTATTCGGAGATGATCGGCGGGTTCTGTCCGTCGAAATTCGACGCCCGCGAATGGGTCAGGACGTTCAAGGACGCCGGCGCAAGATACGTCACGATAACTTCGCGCCACCACGACGGATTCTCCCTGTGGCCGACGAAGGCCGATGACGGATACAACATCGCCAATACGCCGTTCAAGCGCGACATCCTCGGCGAACTGGCGCAGGCGTGCCGCGAGGAGGGGCTGCAGCTCAATTTCTACTATTCGCTCATGGATTGGCACCGTCCGGACTATCCGAGCGGAAACTGCCGCAACGCGCGCAACACGCTGAAGGTCCGCAACGAAGACTATGCTTCGTACAAGCGATTCATGATGGCCCAGATCGGTGAACTTCTGGATTCGTACTCCCCGGGCTGCATCTGGTTCGACGGAGAATGGGACCATTTCGACAGAGATCGTGGCGGCGATTTCGACTGGGGTTTCGACGAGATATTCGATCTCATCCATTCCAAGGGTGCGCTGGTCGCCAACAACAACCACAAGCCGATACGGCCGAAGGAGGACATCCAGCTGTTCGAACGCGATCTGCCGGGAGAGAACACGACTGGATTTTCCGCAGACCAGACGGTCGCCTCCGGGCGCCCGATCGAGCAGTGCGACGTCATTCAGGAAAACGTCTGGGGCTACCGCATAGCCGAGCGCGCCTTCCGCACGCCGGTGCAGGTCGTAAACATGATTGTACGCGCCGCGGCCAAAGACTCCAACCTGCTGATGAATATCGGTCCGCAGGCCGACGGACGCCTGCCCTCGAAGGCGATTGAAATAATGGGCGAAGTCGGCAAGTGGATGAAGGACAACGGCGACAAGATCTACGGCACGCGCGCCGGAGGCGTCGGAGACGGCAAAGAAACCGTCTCGACCCGGAAGGGTGGCGAGATCTACGTTTTCACGCTCAGCGAAACGGAATTTCCGAAAATCGAAACAAAAAAATCCAACAGATAAGAAATGGAGAAAACCATGAACCAGACGGTATTCACGCACAATGGATTTCCTAAGGTCGGCATACGGCCGATAATCGACGGTAGGCGGCGCGGAGTCCGCGAATCGCTGGAAGACCAGACGATGGAGATGGCGAAAGCGGCTGCAAAACTGATATCCGAAAATCTCCGCTATCCCGACGGTACTCCGGTGCAGTGCGTCATCGCCGACACCACCATAGGCGGCAGGTTCGAGGCGGCCATGTGCGCAAACAAGTTCCGCGACAACAACGTCGGCGTGTCGCTTTCGGTCACCCCGTGCTGGTGCTACGGAACCGAAACGATGGATCTCGATCCGCAGATGCCGAAGGCGGTGTGGGGCTTCAACGGAACCGAGCGCCCGGGAGCGGTTTATCTGGCATGCATGCTCGCCGGCTACGCCCAGCGCGGAATGCCCGCCTACGGCATCTACGGCCACGAGGTGCAAAATCGCGACGAGTCCGCCAAGATCACGGCCGACGTGAAGGAAAAAATCCTTCGTTTCGCCAAGGCGGGGCTTGCGGTGGCGATGATGAAGGGCAAGAGCTATCTTTCCATAGGTTCGAGCGCGATGGGCATTGCGGGTTCCTTCGTCGATGTCGATTTCATGCAAGACTATCTCGGCATCGCTCCGGAAAACATGGACGAATGCGAGATTCTCCGCCGCATCGAGGAGGGCATCTACGACAAGGACGAATACAAAAAGGCGATCGAGTGGATGCGCAAAAACCTCAAGGAGGGCAAGGACTACAATCCCAAGGCGATCCAGAAAACGCGCGGGGAAAAAGACAAGGACTGGGAATTCATCGCCAAGATGGCCATCATCGTGCGCGACATGATGGCTGGCAACCCCAAGCTGAAGGAAATGGGCTTCGGCGAAGAGGCGGTCGGCCGCAACGCGATCGCAGGCGGATTCCAGGGCCAGCGCCAATGGACCGACCACTGGCCGAACGGCGACGTCGCCGAGGTCATGTGCAACACGTCGTTCGACTGGAACGGCAAAAAGATGCCGCAGATACTAGCGACCGAGAACGATTCTCTCAACGGAATCTGCATGCTGCTCATGTGGCTGCTCACCAACAAGGCGTCGATGTTCGCAGACGTCAGGACCTACTGGTCGGACGCCGCCGTGAAGCGCGCCACCGGAAAGGGGCTTCCGAAAGACGCCAAGAACGGAATCATCCATCTGCTCAACTCCGGCTCGTGCTGCCTCGACGCGGCCGGCGAAATGAAGGAGAAGGGCAAGAGCGTGTTCAAGAACTGGTGGGAGATATCGCAAAAGGATATCGACGCCACGCTCAAGGCGACGAAGTGGGTCCCGGCCGGAGTCGAATATTTCCGCGGCGGCGGTTTCTCGAGTTCGTTCCTTACGCCGAAGGGCATGCCGCTTACGATGACCAGAATCTCGATCGTCAAGGGCCAGGGACCGGTTCTGCAGATCGCCGAGGGCTGGTCGGTGGAACTCGACGCCAAGCAGCAGAAGACGCTTATGGAGCGCACCAACCCCGAATGGCCATGCACGTGGTTCACGCCGAGGCTCACCGGCAAGGGCTACTTCAAAGACGTCTATTCGGTCATGAACAACTGGGCGGCCAACCACGGCGCGATCGCCTACGGACACATCGGCGCGGACCTGATTACGCTCGCTTCGATGCTGCGCATACCGGTCGCGATGCACAACGTCCCGGAGAAGGACGTCTTCCAGCCGCACTGCTGGGGACTCTTCGGCGCGTCCGACGACCCGACCGGCGCCGATTACCGCGCCTGCAGAAACTTCGGCCCGCTGTACGCGACCAACCGCTGAAACGCGTCTGACAGCGGACGAAAACGATGAAAAGGGCATTGCTATTCATCGTGACGAACTTCATGGTGATGATCGCTTTGGCGGTCGTCACCATGATCGTTTGCGCGTTCTTCGGCACGTCGCTTTCCGAAGCGATCGGCCCCGAATGGTCGTATCTGGCGATCGTCGCGTTCGTCTACGGCTTTGCCGGAGCGATCGTTTCGTTGCTGATGTCCAAGCAGATGGCGAAATTCTCGGTCGGGGCGAAGACGGTCGACGGAACCGAAGGGGAGGCGGAGCGCTGGCTCGTCGATACAGTCGGCATTCTCGCGAGACAGGCGAACGTTTCCATGCCCGAAGTCGCCGTCTACCGGGGCAGCGCCAACGCTTTCGCGACCGGCGCGTTCAAAAACCATGCACTGGTCGCCGTGTCTACGGATATAATGTCGCAGATGACCAGAGACGAGCTTCGCGCCGTGCTCGGACACGAAATGAGCCACGTGGCCAACGGCGACATGGTGACGCTTGCGCTCGTCCAGGGAGTGCTGAACGCCTTTGTGATCTTTCTTTCCAGAGCGGTCGCCGGCATTGTCGCCGGCTCGGGGAAGGGGAATCGCCGCGGAAACGGGCTCTACCGTCCGATCGCGCTTGTCCTCGACATTGCGCTGGGTTTTCTGGCGTCGATTGTCGTATTTGCGTATTCCAGGAAACGGGAATACGCCGCCGACGCGGGTTCCGCACGCCTGCTCGGTTCTCCGGGGCCGATGATCGCCGCGCTGCGACGCCTCGGAAATCTCAGGCCAGGCGTTCTTCCCGACTCGCTCAAAGCGATGGGAATCGCCGGCGGAAGGCGCACTTCGCTGCTGGCGACCCATCCGTCGCTCGACGAGCGCATCGAAGCGCTCATGCGGCTCGCATAAACAAAAAGCGATTTCAGTTGGCGGGAATCAGCCAGTCGTCGACATCGAAATAGTCGATGGGCTGAAGATTGTCCAGAGTCTGGAATTCTTCCGTCTGCGCGGCCGGTTTCTCCGGTTTTTCGCTCGTGGCCGCCGGTTTGGATCTCCTCGTCGCGCGCTGTTGGCGCGGGGCTGGTTCCGGTTCTTTGCCGTACTCGTAATATTCGTCGTATTCCTCCGGATACAGACGGCGGCGGTGTAGCTCGATTTCCTGCTGGCGCAAACGCTCTTTCTCGGCCTGCAGCCTTTCTTTTTCCTGTGTGAGCAGGGCGGTCGCGCGCTTGACTTTCTCTTCGTCTTCCCGGGCGATGCGTTCGCGCTCGAGCAGTTCTGCCGACGGACGGCTTTCCACTTTGACTGCCGCGATTTCCGCTATTTTCGCATCGCGTTCCTGCAACTGTTTCTGCAAATCGGCCAGCGTGTCGCTTACGGCTTTCATCGCGGCATCTTGCCTCGCGTCGCGTATCGCTTCCGCAGTTTTCTGTTCCAGCTCCGCCGTTTTTGCGGCTATTTCCCGATCGCGATCACGCATCGCGTATTCAATGAGTTTGTCGTTCAGTTGCTGGTTGCGTTCACCGGACTTTACGAGCAACAATACAAAAACGGCGACAACCGCGACAATCATGAAACCGAAAAAAATTCCCATTATGGTCATGCGCTTGCGCGCTTTTGTCTGTTCGGCGTCAATATATTGCTGAAAGGCCTTGAGAACCGGAAAATCATCCATGGCATCGCCGGATTGACCGTAGATGCTTACTGCGTTTTGCGGAATTTCTTCGTTCATGGCTCTCCTTTTTATATCACGAACAATCCGTGTTATGTAAACTATCGTTTATGGCGGCAAGCCGCTTCTTTATTGTCGCTTCATATCCCTGGTCGGTCGGCCGGTAATATGTCTTTTTCACCGTCAGGTAGTCCTGCTTGACGAAATGGTTGGCGAAATTGTGCGGATATTTGTATTCCGTCACTTCTGCGCTGCCTATCGCGCGGACGTGTTTGTTCTTGAGATGCTCCGGCACTGGCTGCACGGCTCCGGATTCGACGTCCGCCATTGATTCGTCGATCGCAAGGCAGCTTGCGTTCGATTTTGGCGCCGTGGCGAGATAGGTTGTCGCTTGCGCGAGATTTATCCGGCATTCCGGCATTCCCACGAATTCGCAAGCCTGCATCGCCGCTACGGCAACGGTTATGCCGCGCGGATCGGCGTTTCCAATATCTTCGCTGGCGCTGATGACAAGACGCCTTGCGATGAAACGCGGATCCTCGCCGGCCGAAAGCATTTTCCCCAGCCAGTATACGGCAGCGTCCGGATCGCTGCCGCGAATCGATTTTATGAACGCCGAAATGGTGTCGTAATGCCCTTCTTCGGTCTTGTCGTACCGCACCTGCCGGCGCTGCACGCATTCCTGCATGACGTCGAGAGTCAGTCTAACGGTCCCGTCGGCATCCGCCGGCGTCGAGCGCATGGCGATCTCGAGCGCGGTCAAGGCGTGTCTGGCGTCGCCGTCGCAGATCGTCGCAAGAAATTCGCGCGCGTCGCCGTCGAGTCTGGATTTCGCCGTTCCGTAGCCGCGTTTTTCGTCAGACAGCGCGCGGTCGACAAGTTTGGCTATGTCGGCTGGCGCAAGCGGATGCAGCTCGAAAACGAGCGAACGCGACGTCAGCGGGGTGTTGATGAAGAAATTTGGATTGTGCGTGGTGGCGCCGACAAGAACAACAGTTCCGTTCTCCACGTACGGCAGAAGCACGTCCTGCTGGGATTTGTTGAACCGGTGGATTTCGTCGATGAATAGGATCGTGCCGCTTCCGCCAAGCTCGTCGCGCGCCCTTTCGCATATGCGCCTGATGTCGGCGACGCCGGAAAGCACGCCCGAGAGCCGCACGAAGTTGCGTTTCGTGGTCTTCGCGATTACTTCCGCCAGCGTTGTTTTTCCGCAGCCGGGAGGACCGTACAGAATTACGTTCGTCAGCCGGTCGGCCTCGATCACCCTTCTCAGCAGTTTGCCGGGACCCAGAATGTGGTCCTGTCCGACAACCTCGTCCAGCGAAACCGGACGCATTCTCGCGGCAAGCGGCTCGGCTACATCGATCATCGCTATTCGTCGATATACACGTACCAGTTAACGATTCTCGCCGGCAGCAGTCCGCGCACCGCGTAGACATCGGCGAGGCGCGTGTCTGCGGGCGCGTACACAAAACACGTATCCACCCTGTCGTCTGCTTCAGCGACTTCTGCGAACCCGACGTTCTCCCTTATCGCCAGCCGGGGCTCGAGAGTGTTTTCGTCGGCTCCGCTCCAGTCCTCCTCGATCGTCGAAAGAACCGGCCTTTCGCCGCCGAGACGCACTTCATACGGCTGGGCGAGCCGTTCTTTGCGGTCGCGCCAGCTTTCGAGCGGCAGAAACGCGCGATAGAAAAACTCGCCTTTTCTGTAGCCGTTTATCTTTACTTTCGCGGAATCGAGTTTCGCCAGCGTTTGCGCCACATCCGCCGCTTCTTTGACCGCCATGTCGCCGGAGAACGAAACAAGAACGTCAAGCTCCCCTTCTTCGGACGCGGCCCGCATCGCTCTGAGGACGTCGGCCGCGTTGCCCGGTTTGAATTCGGCGGCGAACTGTTTTTCCTTCGCGCCGGTCCATTTCACCGTGAACTTTACTTTTTCCCCCTTCGGCAGCGTTTTTGCGGCCCGGAAACGTCCGTAGGTCGGCGACTGGTCGAGCGCGCCGTCGAACTGGACCGGTGACTGCGCGAGCGAATAGAGCGCGAACACCGCCGAGGGCATGTTGGTTTCGGCGACAAGCCCGCCTGCGGAATCCCTCGACCCGCCGGTGTATATCGCCTTCGGCAGCGGCGCGCCGGACGAATCTTTCACGAATCCTTCAAGCGCCGGCTCGATCTCGAGTTCGGCGCCGACCGGCCAGAATCTGCACGAAGGATTGTCGACCGCAGAGCCGGCCGGGATCCCCGCCTTTTCGAATTTCCTGACGATCTTCGCCGGGCTTTCTTCCGTAAGGAACATCGACTCGTAGTCGCGGTCGCTTCCGGGGCCGGCGAACAGAAACTCGATCGCGGTCTCTTCCGCGACTCCGGTCGCCACCGCCTCGAACGAAACGGCGTTCGCGAACAGCAAAGCCAGCGCGGCGAACATCATCTGAACTTTTCCATCGCACGCTTGAACCCGCCGGCGCTACGCGCGATTATCGCCTCGTCGACGCTGCAGCTCAGCCGCACGTAGCCGGCGAACCCGAATCCCCTGCCGGGGACTACGAGAATCCGCTCTTCGAGCAACGCGTCGACGAACAGCGTATCGTCCGGAACCGGACTTTTCGCGAAGAAATAGAAAGCGCCCTTCGGCATCTCGAATTCGATTCCGGCATCGGACAGGACTTTCGCCATCAGCTTTCGCCTGCGGTCGTAGACGTCGAGATCCACGGTCTCCTCCGTTAGCGCGGCGGCGAGACGCTGGCCGATGACCGGCGCGTTCACGAAGCCGAGCGTGCGGTTGGTCATCGTCACGGCCGCGACCAGCGCCGCTTGCCCCGGCATTCCCGGATTGGCGGCGAAGTATCCTATTCGCTCTCCCGCGAGCGACAGGGTCTTGGAGAAGCTGCCGAGAACGCACGCCCATCTTGACAGCGGCAGCGCCGGTGGCACTTTGGCGCCATCGTAGGCAAAAGCGCGGTACGGCTCGTCGCTCAGCAGGAACATGGGTCTTAGCCCCTTCTTTTCGCGTTCCGCGTTGGTCCTGTCCACGATCGCCGCGATCGCCGCCATGTCCTCCTCGGGATATATGCAGCCGGTCGGATTGTTCGGGGAGTTGACGATTATCGCGCGCGTCCTGTCGGTGATCGCCTTTTCGATCGCCGGAATGTCCGGACGGAACGCCGGCGGTACCGAAGGCACGGCCTTGAGCACGCCGCCGAAATGTCCGCAGTACGCCCCGTACTCCACAAAATACGGCGCAGGCGAGATGACTTCGTCTCCCCGCGAAACCGTCGCTCTGAAAAAGCACACCAGCGCGCCGGCGGCGCCGACGGTCATGACGACATCCTTCGCCGCGATTCCGCAGCCCTGCTGGGCGGAAAGATAGCCGGCTATGGCTTCGCGCACCGCCGGTATGCCGGCGTTCGGGCAATATCCGAGCCCAAGCGGCCTAACCGCTTCGGCCGCGATCTTCTCCAGTTCGCCCTTCGTGCGCGCCGGCGGCGGAACGTCGGGATTGCCAAGGGAGAAATCGCATACGGCATCGGCCCCGAACTCCTGTTTGAGTTCGAGGCCTTTTTCGAACATTTTGCGAATCCATGAACTCGACCGCATCGAGTCCACGAGTTCGTCCGTCACCGTCTGCATCAAATGCGGCCTTTGGATTTGAGGAACTCGAATGACGGCGCAACCGCGCTCAAGTCGTCGCTGTGCCGCTCGCATTCGACGACGTACCACTGCACTCCGTCCTTGTCGGTGACGGGGAACAGGCGGTCCCAGTCGACGCCGGCGGCGCCAGGCTTGGAAGGATCGTCGGTCTGCCCCGGCTGCCCGAGAATCGCGTCGAACTTGGTGATGCCGTCGCCCATTCCGTTCTCTTTGGCGTGCAGCGTGAACGAGCGGTGCGGATACTTCCTGTATTGCTCGCACGGGTCGAAGCCGGCGCAGGTGGTCCAGCCGACGTCCTGCTCCATCTGCACGGCCGGATCGGTGTTGGAGAAGAAATAGTCCCAAAACGTGATGCTGCCGTTGTTGATGCGCAGCTGGAATTCCCACATGTGGTTGTGCAGGCCTACGAGGCATCCGTATCCGCGCGCGTCGACCGCCGCCTGGTTGTAGAACTCGCACAGCATCTTGACGAAGCCGTCCGTCTGGTCGTTGCTTTCGAGCTTTCCCCAGTCGCATCCGGGCGGGAAGTTGCCGCCGCCGGGGCAACAGAGGAACCTGTTGCCGAACTCGAGATTGAATTCGCACGTCTCCTTAATCTTGTCGGGACCGAACTCTTCGCGGCCTACATGGGTTCCGCATGCGACGAGACCGTTGTCGTCAAGTATCTTCTTGAGCTCCTTGGCGCTTTTGTCCCAGTAGCCGGCGAATTCGACGCCTTCGTAGCCAATCTTGGCGACGTCCTCGAGGGCTATCTCGAGACCGACCTTGGCGATGTAGTCGCGGATCGAATACAGCTGCAGCGCTATTTTGCCCGGGCGGCATGCCTTGCAGCACTTCGTCGCGCACCCGGGAGCGGTTGCGAGCACGGTTCCGGCGGCGAGTCCGCCGAGAAAGTTTCTCCTTGAAATATCCATGTCTTTTCCTTTCTTTGTTTTTGTCAGACGAGATCGTCCATTGTCACGATCGGCAGGCTGCGCACCGCCGGCTCCTCCATCGGCGAGAGCGAGGAGACGTCGAATTCGTATCCGTTTTCGCCGAGCGGCCACACGACCGGGGCGGTGTTGAGGATTGTCGCTTTGAATCCCTGCATCGTCGCGCCCATGTTGCCGGTGTGGGAAGAGTTGCAGCCCTCGTTTTCGATGACGAACGGATTCGAGTACCCTTTCGCCATCAGATTCTCGAGGAACTTCGACCAGTCGAGCGAATCGCTGCCGCCGAATCCCGGCAGGCGCGGCTCGTAGTTGAGGCGGTCCCATTCGCTCGACGGCAGCGGAACGCCGGCCTTGGCGGCGAGAGCGGCGTCGACCGTCTGTTCCGGATAGAGCCTGCCCCAGTGCACCGCTTCGTCGTCGTTCGTGAAGTTGCGCGTTCCCTTGATGTGGATGCGGCGCAGCTTTCCGAAGTCCATCGCGTTGATCACGTCGGTAGGGTCTATGTGCTGCCAGATGTCGTGCGAAGGATCGTACGTCTCCTGCAGATTGTCGGAATCGACGAGCGCGTACATGAGCTTTCTTGCCGCGAGGCAGCCGGGAAGGTTGTTGTAGGCGTCGGGCGCGGAGACCGGCTGCCACCCTTCCATCGGACAGTTCTCGAAGCACACCGTGACCCCGAGATCCTCGGCGTACTTGACGATCGGCGTGAAGACCTTCTTGAATTTCATGAGGTTCTTCTCGAAGCCGCGGTCTTCCTTGCCCAGGACCGTGTCGTAGCCGACAAAGGTTCCGCACACTACGTCGTTGCGGTCGCCGCCGAGCATGGCGGCGATTCTTATCAGCTTGAGGATGTGGTTCTGGTTGACGGTCTGAAGCTCCGGGTTGCCGCCGATCAGATTGTCGTACGCGCCGACCGATATGCGGAGGTTGTCGCGGTTGCAGATGCCGATGATCTCTTTGGCGCGTTCGGCCGTGAAGTTTTCGTAGTCGATATGGGTGGCGATGTGGTCCTGGCGGTCGGTGTCGCGCCTGAACACGCAAAGCTCCAGCCCCTGCGCGCCGAGTTGCCGGGCGCGTCCTGCGACCGATTCGAAATCGGGATCGGCGGCGAAAGCGCTGGTCATCAGCCATATCGGGTTGTTGCGTGGTTTCGGCTTGGGCGCATGCGCCAGCGCGTCGCGTCCGGCGAGCGCTCCGGCCGCCGCGAAGGCGGCGGCCGATTTGAAAAAGTCGCGTCTGTTCATCAGAATTCGAATCCTTTGCGAATGTATGGACGGATCAGCCCGTTGGCCGAAGCGAGATCGAATTTCTGCCTGCGCGAATTCCACGCGAGCTTCGTTTCGGGAACGCGCTGGGCGACGACGCCGACGAGTATCGACTCCATGATCGGAATCGAGTAGTCGACGTCGGAATAGCAGCGGGAGTTGGTTTCGGCGAACACCGGCCCCTCTCCGAGAATCGCGTCGAGGAACTCGATGTAGTGCCCATCGGCGGAAACCGCGGCCGCGCCGGGGCCGTCGGCCTGGCCGTCGACGGAGTCGCCGCGGTACGGCACCGTGTGCGCAATCTCCCTGCACGCCTCGTGCTCGTTGATGTTGACCACCTTCTCTTCTCCCTTGAGCGCGATAAAGCTGTCGCCGCCGTAGTCGTTGGTGGAGCAGAGAATGCCCTTCGTGCCGAGAATCACGCATCCCGTGTTCGGAACCGCCCCCTGCGCGGCGACGACTTCGGGCATGAGATCGGCCGACGGCTTCTCGTCTCCGTCGTACCAGTAGAGGTCGACCGCAGGCAGCCGAACCCCCGGCCGCGCCTTCGAGTCGCGTTCGGCGTAGTTGAGCTTGACCACCGTCTTCATCGGAAACGCCACGTCGGTGGCGTCTTCGATCATGATGCGTTCGGCGCCCGTGACTTTGCCGAGCTCGAGCCCGCGGAACGGCAGGTTCATCGTATGGCACGCCATGTCGCCGAAGGCGCCGCAGCCGAAATCGAAAAATCCGCGCCAGCTGAACGGATGGTAGACATTGTTGCACAGCCCCCACGGATCGTACCCCTTCTTCCCGTTCGGATACTGGCCCTTGAACGGACGGTCCTTCGCGGTCGACAGCCAAGCGTCCCAGTCGAGAGTGTCCGGAACCGCGTCCGCCTCGCCGAACGTGGCCTCGGCGGCCATTCTGCCCTGCGGCCACACCGGACGGTTTGTCCACACGTGCACTTCCCGTACGTCGCCGAGAATTCCGGAATTGAGAACCTCCACTCCGCGGCGGAAGCCCTGCAGAGAGCTTCCCTGGTTGCCCATCTGGGTGACGACGTT
>JAGDAE010000208.1 GCA_017959645.1 Kiritimatiellia bacterium | reverse complement strand
GCTTTCGAGCGGATTTTCGTAGGTGTATTCGGTTCCGCTTTCGCCGACCGCGGTCAGCATCGCATTGTAGAGGACGCGTTCAAGTTCGTCGATGTATCTGCCGTCGGCCGAAAGTTCCGCCATCCTCGCCGAAAAGAATGCGCTTCCGACTGCGGCGCAGGTTTCGAGATATGCGGCGGGCGGCAGGAAATAGTCGGGACCGAACCGCTCCATGTCGGCAAGCGCGCCCACACCGCCGGTTATGTACATCTTGCGCCCGACCATCGAATCCCACAACCGTTCACCGATCTTGCGGTACCTCTCGCTGCCGGTATCGCACGCGAGCGTCGCGATTCCTGTCGCGAGCAGCGTCGCTCTGACCGCGTGCCCTTCAATCGACCGGTACTCGTCGAGAGGAACGTTGTCCATCGCGTAGTCGCCCCAGTTCGGACGCTTCTGCGGATCGTCCGGATCGTAGAGCTCCGCCGCATGCTCGCCGATCCATTCTATCGTCTTCCAGAGATTGTCGTCCCACTTCGGCAGACCGCAGTGGCGTCCGCGGCTGTCCATCCAGAATTCGACGAGTTTGAGATAGTCGTCGGGGCGCGCCGACATTTTCCCGGCGAGCGCCGGATCGTCGCGATATAGCCGGGCGAGTTTCAGCAGCGGCTCTTCGGGACCGGAATGGGTAGGCACGCGATTGTGCTTCGGCGCGGGGCCGATCGTGTCGCAGAGCATATTCGCGTACCGGGTGGCGACGGCAAGCAGCGCCGTCTTGCCGGTAGCCAGATAGTGGTGGACGCCGGCTTCGACAAGCATTCCTGGATTGTACAGTTCGTGCTGGAATAGCATGCATCCGCCGTTCTCCCCCCAGCGGTGGCCGGGCTGCTGCAGCTGGGTGAACGTATTGAGGTACCCGTCGGGGTCGGCCGCCTGCGCGGCGGCGATGCGGGCGATGTAGCCGTCAAGCCGCCGGTCGAGCTCTTCCGAAGGCCACATCGCAAGATAGTCGCTGGCCCCTCTTATCGCTTCATAGCACAGCCCGTCCGCGAATTCCCGTCCCGCATGGTTGCCGCTGCCGGACTCGCCGGCCGCCACCCGGTCGAAGTTGTCGAACCAGCCGGTGCGGTCGAACTTGTCGAACACGTCGGCTATCGTGCGCTCGCGCCAGACGCGGTATTTCGGGCTCCAGAACTGATCGTCGATCTTCACCGCCTGCGGGGGCAGGAATTCCATCGCCGCAAATGCGGCCATCATCGCAACCATTGTCGTAATCCTTTCCTATCTGTGGCGTTCGAATCTGAGAACCGGCAGCCATACCCGGTAGGCGCTGTCGCCGGACCAGGTATTGCCAGCCGATGCGAAATCGCAGAATCTCACCGTCTCCGGCAGCCAGTCGCGGGTGGATTCGGAATGCGAGCCGGTCGGCAGCGTGGCCGTGAAATTCATCCAGAAGCCGTCTTTCGCCCTGACGCGATCGAAATCGACGCTGAACGCGCCGGTTCCCTCGGCGGCCGACAGCGACCCTGCGCGGGCGAATTCGGGGCGCACAATCTCGCCTATGTCGCCGTCGCCAAAGCGCAGGTCGCGGGCGAGCGCGACCGGGCCTCGCGTGAAGGCGACGGAATCGTTCCTGAAATGCGCGACCGCCGGCATCTGCATCGTGAAATCGAGAATGTCGCCGGGCTTCCAGACGCGGGCGATGCGATGGTACGACGCTTTTCCATCCGGATTGGGGAAACTCTGCACCTCCTCGCCGCTCACGTGGATATCCATCTGCGGGCACCAGCCGGGATGCCGGAGCTCGAGCGCGAGCTCCATCGGCTCGTCGCCCATGTATCTCGCCTCCAGCCAGCCGTCCTGCGGGTAGAGGGTGTAGATTCTGAACGCCGCCTTCTTCCCGGTCGAGGCGATTTTCCCCTCGACCAGCGCGCTCGTGTAGTGATTCAGCCGCAGCGTGTCGCCGTCCTCGGCCAGGTAAGTCCGCAGAAACGTCAGAAAACCTCGCGGACCGTTCGCGTTGCAGCAGTTGGTGTGCATACGGCAATGGTCTTCTCCTCTGGCGCGCGTTCCGGCAAGCGGACAGTACTGGGAAAACTCGCTGCCGTCGCGGTTCATGGTCGCCAGGTAGATGTTGTAGAAGCTCTTCTCGATCTGGTCGGCCCAATACGGGTCTTTGGTCTCCTGCAGCAGTTTTGCGCAAAGCCGCATCCACGTCGTTATCACGCACGTTTCGTTCTGGCGGTTGTAGACGTCCGTCTGCCGGTTCGCGCCGTCGTACCAGTGCTCGCCAGACGTCGCCCCGCCGACGATGTTTATCTCGGTTTCGGCGATCGAGCGCGCCGTCTTGAGCGCGGCTTCGAAAAGCGCGCTCTCGCCGGTCTCGTCGTAGAGCTCGAGCAGCCCCTGGTAGCAGCTCATCATCTCGTAGGCCTTGAGCGAACTGCCCATCCATCCGCCGCCGTCGGTAACCCTTCCGAACACAGGCACGTCGGCGTCGCGTACCAGCCGCGCGCCGTCTTCGGCGTCCAGCTCGTCACGGATGTATTTCGCGAAGTCGAGATACCGGTCTTCGCCGGTGCGTCGGTAGAGCCACACGACCGGCTCGAGCACGCTGCAGCTCGGCATGCCCAGAAACGCGCCAGACTTGCGCAACTCGCGCCTGCCGGGGCCGAACGTGCCGGCAAGATAGTCGGCAAGCCGCTTCGCCGCCTCGAGCGCTTTCCCGTCGCCGGTTTCGTCGTAATAGTGGATAAGACCGAGCAGCGTGTACTTGGTTCCCCACACGTCCCAGCAGTTCGAACCGTACCTTCGCTCGGGCAGATAGTTGCCGATGTACCCTTCTTCGTCCTGAGTGGAGATGATGTCGGCCACGCTCGCGTCGATTTTCGCCTTGAGCCGTGCGTCTCCGGTGTACGCCCAGAACGGAACCGCCGAGTGCATGTACTTCCCCCAGAATTCCGACTGCCACCAGTTGCTTTCGCCGCGCGAATGGAAGATCGATGTGAAATAAAGCGGATCCGTCGCGATCACGTGGTTTTCGATGCAATCGGCCATGCGATCCGCGACATAGCCCTGAAGGCGTATTCCGGAGATGTCGGCGAAGCCGGCCAGAGCCGACGCCAGCATTGTTGACGCAAGTATCATTTCATGTCCTCCTCGTACCTGTTTTCGGCGATCATGAGCGCGATGGCGAGCCCCGTCCCTCCCCGCATCGTGCAACACCACGAAACCTCGTAATCCCAAAGGCGGCGCGGCGGTTCGTTCGATCCTTTCGGGAATGTCATGTACGAGGTGAAGCCTCCGTTGCCCATCTGGTGCATCAGGAGCGCGTAGAGTATATTGTCGTAGAGTTCGGCGTAGGTGTCGTCGCCTGTAAGCCGGTGCAATTCGTGGGCTATTATCATCGAATCGACAATCGCGCACGGCTCGGTCCACTTGCAGTCGTAGCCGCAGAAAAGATTGCAGTTCTCGTAGCGGTCGGTCATGCCATGTTCGCGATAAGCGTCGAAAAGGCGTATCGCGTCCGCGAGGAACCGCTTGGCGTCGTATCTGAGAAGCGCGCGTATGCCCGTCAGCGTCGCGTGGGTCTGGGCGGTTATCGCGACCGGATCCATCTCGATGAATTTCGCGACCATCTCTTCAATCGCGGGCACGAGTTTCTCGTCGCCGGTGAGCTTCCACGCGTCGACGAGCCCGTCCATGCCGATGAAAACGCACCCGACATCGCTCGAAAGCGACCATCCGTTGGCGCTTCCCATCGCCGTGCCGCCGAGATCGAGGTTGAATCCGTCGCGCGCGCCGGGCTTCACCGGATAGTCGCAATAGCGGCCGATTCCCGGCAGGAACAGGTTCTCCGCCCAGCGCTCTACAACCGGACGCACGTCCATCACGGGATCCTCCGCGTATCTCGCATAGGCGCAAAGTGCGCGGAGCATCCATCCGTTCCCGGCCATCTGTTGTTCGCTGAGAATGTCGCCGACGGGTTCGCCCATGTAGCCAAAATCGTTGAGATGCTCCGGAAGCCGGCGCATTATCTCGTCGAGATGTTTCGCTTTCCTGCCGAGCGCCTTCTCCTCCATCACCAGCGCGAGAATGGTCCGCCCCGGATAGTCGCCCGACCATCCGGCGCACGGTTCGTCGTATGCGCGGCCGGGACTCCACGGCTCCGTTTCAAGATGGGACATATTCTCGGCGGTGCGCGCGCGCAGCGACCGCGCGGGAATCTTTTGCGCCGCCCATGGCGCGTCCTTTTTCGCCGTCGCGCAACCGGCCAGAAACGTTGCGATACCGAGCGCCAGCGCAATTCTGATGTTCATTTTGCCGTCCTTTCCACCAGATCCGCTACACGTGCGGCCGCATCGGGGATCGCGAGCCCCCTCGCCTTGGCAGCCATAGCGAGCAGTTTCTCCGGATGGTCGTATTTGTCCAGAAGATATCTGCAAAGCTGTTTTGGCGTGAGTTTCTCCTGCACACCTTCGTCGGCCGCGCCTTTCGACACGAACGCGGCCGCGTTGAAATGCTGGTGGTTCCTCGTCGCCGACGGTAGCGGCACGAGAATCGCCGGTTTCCCGCATGTCGCCAGTTCGAAGCACGTGGAAGCCCCGGCGCGGGCGATCACAATGTCGGCCGAAGCGAAGGCGTCGGCCATGTTCTGCTCGAAGGCGTGCACGCGCGACGGCAGCGACGCGAGCGCATAGGTCGCCATCACCGTTCCCTCGTCGGCGACTCCGGTCTGGTGTATCGCATAGAGCGGTCTCTTCGCCGCATCGCCGCGTCTGGAAAGCTCGCCTTTCATCATCGCCAGCGCTTCGCTCGCCAGATAGTTGACCATATGCGCGCCCTGCGAGCCGCCGGTGACGAAAACCGTGAACGATTCCGACGGGATGAACCCGAATCGGGCGCCGGAGGCAATCCCGCTCCTTACCGGCAGCCCGGTCAGCACGGTCTTGCCGCCGGGCAGATACTTCGAAGTCTCGGGAAAGCTTATCGCGATCTTCTTCGCGAAACGCGCGAGAAATTCCACCGCCCTGCCCGGAACCGTGTTCGCCTCGTGCAGCACGATCGGAACCGAGCAGCTGCGCGCCGCGAGAACCGGCGGCAGCGACGAATAACTGCCCATCGCCAGCAACACGTCGGGCCGGTCTTTGCGCATCTGCCGGCGGCAGCGCAAGAACGAACGCGCGATTGAAAAGGCGTTTTTCGGCGAAAGCTGCCGCGCTCCGGTCGAGAATGCCGCGCCCTGCCACGATTTCATTATGCTCGACTCGATATCGCGGCCGGAATCCCAGACCGTCACTTCGTGCCCGCGCTTGACGAGTTCCGTCGCAACCGCCAATCCGGGGAAAGCGTGTCCGCCGGTTCCTCCGCAAGCTACTGCGATTTTCATCTTACCAGTCCCTTTCGTTCGGCGGCAGAGGCGCCTTCCGCATGCGCGCCTTCTTCTCCGCCTCGTGTTCGTCGCTGCGCTCCTGCGCTTTTTTCAATATGGTTTCCACCTCGCGGTCGTCCTCTTCGGCATCTGCGCCGCCTTGCTGTCCGTCGTCGCCGCTCTCGCTTTCGTTCTGTCCGTCTTCTCCGTTTTGCTCCCCGTCCTCGTTTTGTCCATCGCCTTCGTCCTGGCGCTCTTCTTGGTTCTGCCGGCCTTGCTGGTCCTGCTGGCCGTCCTGCCGGTTCTGTTGACCGTCCTGCCCCGGCTGGTTGTCGTCTCCACCCTGTGCGCCGCCGCCGTCTTTCGGCATCAGTTCGCGTATCTGGCGTATTATCTCGAGCGCCTGCTCTTGCTCCGGCGGCAGGTTCTTTTCGCAGCATTCGATCTGCAGTTTCTCGAGTTCGGTGGAAAGCGCCGATATCTTCGCCTGGTCTTCGGCGCTGAACGGCGGCTTGTTGGTATCGCTCTGCGCCTGCTGCTCGTACGCCTGCGCCCACATCGGGAACTTCGCCCTGAACGCGCGCGTATAGTCGAGCGCGTCGTTCTGCCAGTGTCTGCCGTTTATCTCCTCGACGTCCTGCCAGGCGTTGGACTGGGCGATCTGGTCTTCGGCGATCGCCTGCGGCGGAAGAACCGTCAGTTTCACGAACCGCGTAAGGTCGCTTTCCTCGGCGGACAGTTCGGCGTACGCGCCGTCATCCAGATCGGCCAGCGCCTTTATGGCGCGGCGCGCGCAACTCTCGGCGGCGTCGATCTGCGCGACTATCGTGGCGGCCTGCTCTTCGTTGGTCACCGACTGCGCAATCGTTTCGCGAACCGGTATCCACCCGTCGGCTATCTTGCCGGCGCGCGCCGAAAGCGAATCAGCGAGCGCCACCGCCTTTTCGGCGGAATTGGTGCGGTACGTCGCGGATTCGGCGAGCAGCCGGCGGCATTCCTCCGTGTTTGCGAGCAGTATCGCCGGAGGATCCTTCCCCTGCGACGCCTTGAGAATCGCGTCGATCCTTTCAGCACGGCGTTTTTCCGGCAGCCCGTCGGTCGCACGGGTGAAATTGCGGTTGGCCCGTTCGTCGCCGGGATTCGCCCTGAGCGCGATCTGCGCCGCCGCGGCGGCCTCCTCGAGATTTCCGGCGTCGTATTCGATCTTCGCCACCGCCTCCGCCGCGCGGGCGCCGTGCGAACGCGTCAGCATCAACGGACGCAAGACTCTGAGCGCGTTGGTGGCGTCTCCCGCCTCGAAATATCCGAGCCCCTCGTTCCACGCCTCGCTTTCGCTGTTCGCGAGATCCGACGCCGCCAGCAATATGGCAAACGCGAGTATCAATTCTGCATCTCCTTGAGTACGCCGAGCGCGGCGAGATGCGGATCTGCGGCTCCCAGAATCGGGCGGCCGACCACGAGATGCGTCGCGCCGTCGCGCACCGCGTCGGCCGGCGTGGCCACGCGCTTCTGGTCGCCGGTTGCGCTGCCCGCCGGGCGCACCCCGGGCGTGACGAAAAGCGTCCCTTTCGCGAGCATCGCCGAAAGCGCGCCGACTTCCCTCGGCGAACAGACCAATCCGTCCGCACCGCAGCCGGCAGCGAATTTCGCCATCGCCTCGACCTGCACGGACGGATCGCGCCCGCAAACCCCGACATCCTCGAGATCTGCGCGGTCGAGCGACGTCAACACGGTCACCGCGAGAATCTTCGGCGCCGCCGCGCCAAACTCCGCCGCCGCCTCGTGCGCCGCGGCGATCATGGCTCTGCCGCCGGAAGAATGCACCATCAGCAGCTCGACCCCGAGCTTGCCGGCCGAACGCACCGCGCGCTCCACCGTGCGCGGAATGTCGTGGAACTTGAGATCGAGAAATATCCGCTTGCCGAGATCGCGAACCGCCTTTACGACGTCCGGACCCTCTGCCGTGAACAACTCGAGGCCGATTTTGTAGAAACCGACCGCTTCGCCTATCTCCTTCACCTTGGCGAGAGCGTCTTCGCGCGTCTGCACATCGAGAGCAACTATCAGTTCTGCCATTTTTCTCCTTGCACTTTTCAGGGTAATTGTATCAAATTGCCGTGGTTCCTGTCATATATTATTTTCGCCTGGCGGATTATTTCCAGCAGGAAGGCGCGGTTGTTCCCCTTGGCGGCGCAGTCTGTTCCGAGCGTCGCCCAATAGATCGCCGACGCCTGCGGGTCGGTCCAGTCGTCTATCCCGTAGACTTTCGAGACGTACTCGACTATTTTCCGGTCCATCCCGACCTCTTCCCACGCATCTTCCCGCACGACCCTCTCCATCGTCTCTTTCCACTTCTCTCGGTAGACCGGCGCCGCGGAATCGATGTCGGCGCCGATCTTCACCTCGAACATCCACGCCAGTTCGCGGTACAGCTCCGCCTCGCGCGGATTGTACTTCAGCCCCTTGTCGCGCAGCAGCGATATCGCCGCCGACACCCAGCGCCAGCGGTCCTCGTGCGTCGGCATCATGACCGACACGTTGTAGGCCAGATTCCACGCCGCGTAGCTCCATACTTCCGGCGTATGCGGCTCGAGCATCGCCAGCGTGGAGGCGAGCTGCGCGAGCTCGACGTATCTGCCGCTCTCCTGCAGCCGGTCCGCGCGGAACCACACGATCTCGGCGGCGATCGAACGCAAGCCGCCCATCGCCGCGAACAGCCCTTCCGCGAGCGCGGGCGCGCTCCCGGGACGCTTCGCCTTCAGTATCGCCTGCCCCGCGATTCCGGACGCGACCAGCACGGCCGCCGCGAAATATGCCGCGATCCTACCCATTGTCCTCCCCGAGAAGCTTTCTTGCCGCCTCCACCTGCTCGCGTTCGCCCATGACTCCGAGCGTGTCGCCGGCGCGGACTCTCGTTTCCGGGCCGGGGTTGCCCATCGTCTCGCCGTCTCTTTCGAGCGAGACCACCGACGCGCCGGTCTTCGCGCGTATGTTCAGCGACACCACCGTCTCGCCGATGGCCGGCGATCCCTCGCGCACGGTCAGCCGGCCGAACGCGTCGGACGGTATCGCCAGCGCCCTTGTTTCGCCGTCGTCCGCGGCCGGACGCGAATCGGCGGCCAGCGCTTCGTTGAGCCGCGTCACCGCGCGCCTGCCGGCCATGGCGAAGAACCTCCATCCGACAAGCGCCAGCGCCGCGAAAACCGCGGCGATAACCCATCTCGCCCACGGTTCGGACGGCGCGAGATTCACGTTTATCATCGCAAGCTCGAGGAAGAACAGCCCGACCGCGGCCGTCAGCGTCGCCAGCCGCACCATCCCGTCAACCGCCTGTCTCCACTTCGTGTCGGGCGTGCCGGCCAGCATCGCGCCCAGTACGCCTCCGAGCCGCCGCGCGACCACGACGACCGCGACGAACATCCCGACCGATATCACATTCATCGCCAGACAGAAGATGAACCGCTTGTTGCCGTCGAAAAACTCCGAAAACTCCGACCAGTCCCTGCCGTTCAGCAGCGAGAACGAGAAGGCGACCGCGAATTCGAGCGTCGCCATGACCCCGAGTTCGGTTATCGCCGCACGGATCTTCCTGACGCCCTCTCCCCCGCCGGAAACCGCCGCCTTGAGCCGCGCAAGCGCCGGACGGTACGCATCGAGAAGCTTGGCCATTTTCTCCGGGCACCTGCGCTCTATCCACTCCCCGGCCGGATCGGATATCTTCAGTATCAGCGGATTCGTCGCCGTTGTCAGCAGCGAAACCCCTGCCGCTATCTGGTACATCGGGCTCGACGGGTCGCCGGAATGCGCGAGGTAGAGGAGCGCCACCAGAAACGCGAATTCCCCGGTCTGGGCCAGCGACAGCCCCGTCTGTACCGCCGTCTTG
>JAGDAE010000207.1 GCA_017959645.1 Kiritimatiellia bacterium | reverse complement strand
TAGCACCTGGCCATGCATTCGGCCCACTGCAGAAGATCGTTCTTGGTGTAGGCCATGACGACCGGCGTGCCGGTCGAACCGGATGACATGTGGAACTCGAGAAGCTCTTTACGCCCGGCGCAGTTCATCTTCAGCGGATACGCCTCGCGGAAGTCCTCCTTAGTGAAGAAAGGCAGCTTGGTGAGATCGTCGAGAGACTTTACGTCGCCGGGCGAGGCGAGACCGCCCTTCTTCAGCCGCTCGCGGTAAAAATCGTTGGCCCATACGCGGTTGAGCGATTTTACCAGCCCGTCGAACTGGATCTTTGCGTATTCGTCGCGCGAGAGCGTCTCGGCGCTTCTGTTCCACATCCCCATCGTCTTACCCCCTTGCGGCTTCGCGTCCGAGTTCGAACGCCTTGCGGTTTACTTCGAGCAGTTTCGCTTTCGGGCCCGAAAGCATTTCGGCCATCGCCATCGCCCAGTGTTCCTCCTTGAACGGCGTCCAGACCGAAAGCGCGCCGGCGAGAACCATGTTCATCGTCCTCGCGTTGCCGGCCTTTTCGACCGCGATCTTCATGGCGTCGACGAGAACGAGCCGCTTGAACGCCTTCGCCACTTCGCCGTCGAGATCCGCCACCGGCTGCTGCTGCCCCGACGAGACGGTGACCGGCACCAGATAGAGGTCGTTGACGAGCGCGACGCCGCCCTTGGCGAGAATCCCAGCGTTCCTGAGCGCCTCGAGCTTGTCGAACGAAACCAGAATATCGGCCGTCCCCTACTGGATTATCGGAGAGGCGACCGACGAACCGAAGCGGACCTGGCTCGTGACCGAGCCCCCGCGCTGGGACATGCCGTGGATCTCCGACTTCTTCACGTCGTAGCCGGCTATGGCCGCGGTCTTGGCGAGGATGTCGGCGGTGAGGATTATGCCCTGCCCGCCAACGCCTACCAGCGATACGTTAACCGTTTTCATTCGACCCGTTCCACGGTTATTTCGGGATCGATCTCCTGAAGGCCGGCCTCGATGCCGTTCTTCAGAGTCATCATCGCGAACGGACAGCTTCCGCAATGACCGACGAGTTTCAGATAGACGGTCTTGCCCTCTATCTTCACCAGCTCGAGATCGCCGCCATCGGCCTGCAGACCGGTTCGCAGTTGTTCGAGACGTTCTTTGATTTTGTCTTCCATTTTGCAGTCTCCTTGAAAACCGGCGAATATTATATCATATTTCCCGTACCGCGTGGGCTGGAAAGCGAAAGCGGAAGCCAAACGACACAAGGCGTCCCCTTCGGCGGTTTTCGTGTGAAAAAGAAGCCACCCCCTGCAAAACCCCGGCAAGCGCCCCATAAAACCGGGAAACCGCCCTATGAAATCGGGGAAGCGCCCATATAAAATCGGCCTTACCCCCTTATTATTTCCCGAAAACCCTCATATGTTTTCCGGGGCTACGGGAATCAGTACGGCTCGCCCTGTCCGAGATTCTCCGGCCAGGTAGGCTCCATGCCAAGCGCTTTCTGTGCGCGTTGCCAGATTGCCGTCGCGCCGCCTGAGAATTCCGAAGGCAGTATGGTCACGCCGCGCAGAAACGACAGGCATTCGTCGTAGCGTCCGTTCTTCTCGAGGGCGTCGGCATAGGCCAGCTGGAGCGGATTGCAGAGCGGATATTTCTTCACGTATCCGGCCGCGACCGAGAGATAGCGCGCAAGGTCTCCGCCAGCCGCGAAATAGTCGCACATCTGCCTGCCCACCCGCCAACTGTCGCCATGGCTTTGCGCGAGAACCAGATCGCGGTACTTTTCGGCTCCGGAGCGGAAAAGCGACCGGAAGAGGTAGAACACGGCGCTATCCGGCTCGTCGGCGCACGAATCGAGCAGCTTCACGGCTTCCGCGTCTTTCGCGAACGACGCAAGCAGGACCGCGAGACAGTAGCGCCAACGCCAGTCGCCGGAATTTTCGACCGCCCATCTCAATGCCGGCAGCGTCTCGCGGCGGAAAGGCGCGACTCCGTCCACGGGCAGCCCGGAGGCGGCGGAAAGCATGGATACGTCTCGCTTGAGGTAGGCGAGGCGGATCATGGCGATCAGGCTTTCATGCGCGAAAGAATACATCTCGGCGGCGCGGTCGAAAAGCCCGCTTTCCTCGTACCACGAACCGATTTCGACGTACGTCTCGTCTGGATTCTCGTTGCGCACGAACTCGCGGAACGAATCGCCCTCCAGTTCGCGGCGCACGGCGTGGAAAAGCGGATATTGCTCCAATATCCCCTTCGCCGCCTCGCGATCGACGATCGCCTTGACCAGCAGCGCGTCCAGATTCCAGGCGTTCGAGGCGAGAGACTTGGCGGCGGCCTTGAGCGCCTTTTCGCTTTCGCCAGAGCGCAGGAACGTGCGCGCGATCAGCGCATAGGCGGCGGAACGGTTCTTCGTCCCGAACGTCGCCATGCCGAGCCTGTCGCGCGCCGATACGTCGTCCCCCTCCGCGAAATACGCGTAGCCGTCGAGATAGTTCGCGTCTTCGTCGACGGTCGAGACCGCGAGCGCGCGGCGGCAGAGTCCGTGCACCGCCGCATAGTCGCCGCGCCTCATCTCGATCGCCGCGAGCGCGTCGAGGGCCGGCGCGAAATCGGGCGCGAGAGCAAGCGACGCGTTCAGCAGCCTTTCCGCCTCGGCGAGATCGTCTCCCATCGCGAAATGCTGGGAACCGCGCACGTAGAGGCCGTAGGCGCCATCCCAATCGAAGCCCTCCGGCGCGGCGAGCGGGCGAGCGACGGGGGAGGGACCGTCTTCGCGCAGATCCTCGCGCCGCCTCAGCACCCCCCACGATTCCGCAAAACGCTCCGACGAACCCGGCGCGAGAACCGGATGCTTGAACGGCGTCGCGTACGCCTCCCAGCCGGGCTGCAGAAAATACCTGCCGCTCTGGAGCTCGGCGTACTGTCCGTTCGAATCGGTAAGCAGATCTTCCCAGATGCCCCCTTCGCGCGAAAGCGCCAAGAGAAAGATTTTGCGCCCGAACTTTTCCCACGCCTCCGATCTGTGGACCGCGCCCATGCCCAGCT
>JAGDAE010000206.1 GCA_017959645.1 Kiritimatiellia bacterium | reverse complement strand
GTCAATCGCCAAAACCTGCGCCACGCCCGCCGGACGTATCTCGCAGTCGCGGTCTTTGCCGCGCGCCTTGAGAATAAGCCTTACCGCCTTCCCGGCGTCTTCGAGCTCGCCGCGCGCCCCCGCAACCCCGGCGCCGCACGCATGCGAAAAATCGATATGCACCGCCCCGAGCGAGCGAAGACGCTCGAGCGCCGCGTCCTTTTCGGACGCCAGCGCCACGAGATCGAGGTGGAGCATTTTTACGATCACGGCTTCAGCACTCCTCGAACTGGTCCTTGCCCACTCCGCAGACCGGACACGTCCAGTCGGCCGGCAGATCCTCGAACGCGACGCCGTTGTTGCCCGCAGGGTCGTAGACGTGCCCGCACACCTTGCAAACGTATTTCTTCATTGGATGGTTCTCCTTTTCAGTGGAAAATCAGCTTTCGGGGCTTCTCGATTTGGCGATCTTCCCCCGCGTCACCGCCGCGGTCTGCTCGTCGCCGAGCGCGATCTTGATCACGCGTATCGCCTCTTTGCACTCGGGTATCTTGACCTTTTCGAAAAGGTTGACCCGCTGGGAAGTCTTCTGCAGCTCTTCCGACACCAGCCGCAGCTGTTCGTCGTAGACGGCGCGCTCCTCCCGCAGCGAAACGATGTTCTTCGCCGCCTCGGCCGCGTCGTCGAGCCACGCCGGCGTCGCCCACGCGTCGATCTCCTTCGTCTCGGCGTCGATCGACCCGAAAGTCGGAATCGCCACGTCGGCGATGTTGGCCGAGCCGGTGTTGATCTTCTTCACTTTCACGAGGCCCTCGAGCTGCGTCTCGTCGGTGGCGAAAAGCCCTACCCATCCGTCCAGTTCGGCGCGGGCCGCCTTTTCCCGCGCCGCGGTCTCTTCGGCTTTGGCCGCGATGCCGGCGATCTCGGCCTGCAGCTGCTGCTTCTTCAGTTGCAGCATGGGCAGGAAGCGCTGGAAACGCTTCAACGCGTCCGACTGCGCCTTCATCTCGGTTTTCGTTAACTTTACCTTTGCCATTTCGACGTATTATATCATATTTCGGCGAGCGCGTGGGCGCTGAATGCCGCCTTGGCGCTCCCGGCTCTCACTTGGCCGGATGCGCATCGTCGAACGATTTGAACATCGCGCGAAACGCCTCGAGCGCCGGCTCGTAGGCGGTTTCGTGTCCGCGCCCGGCGTCGATGTCGATGTGGCACAGTTCCGGATGCAGCGCTTTTATGCGCCCGGCGAGCGCGATGCCGCTGTACGGCGCAACGATATCGTCTTTCATTCCGAACGTGAACGCGCACGGCACCCTAATCGCGTCCGGACCGTATATCGCGCTGCGCTTGACGTATTCGGACATCGCCGTCTTCTTGTCGCCGCCGAACGATTCGGCTATCGCGTCCTGGAAGTTTTCGTAGGCGACGAAATCGCACATCCCGTTCATCGCCACGAATCCGTCCACGAGCCCGGGATGGAGATGCGCGAACGCTATCGTCGAGCAGGCGCCCATCGACGCGCCGCAGAAAAAGACGTGCTTCGCCCCGCGCTTCTTGCGGTAGTACTCGACGAGATCGACGAGATCGCTCTCGGCTTTCGGCCCCATCCAGCTCGTGCAGGCGCGGTAGTCGGGCGAGACGTAGACCATGCCCCGATCCTCGGCCGCCGCGCGCGCCGCGGCGCATTCGCCGCGCTCCTGCAGCGCGAACTGCCAGCGGTCGGAACCGTGCCCGTGCAGCGCGAACAAGACGTCCGCCCCCTTCCTGCCGCCGGAATAGTCGATCTCGACGTACAGCTGGGCGCTGCCGTCGGCAGAAGCAGTGAAAGACTTCTCGACCGGTACGGCGCCGAAAGACGCCAGCGCGAAAGCCGCCGCAGCGGCGAGCAGGACGACGGATTTTCTCATGCCTTTTTCTCCATTGCCTTGCGCCGGCCGGCGAACCTGCCGCGCGAAAGCGACGCGCCCGCCGCCAGCAGCAGGATGCCGGGAACCAGGAAAATCTGGTAGCGTTCGCCGAGGCGCGATTCCTCCTCGTTCTGCTCCATGATCGCCACCTGTCTGAGAAAACGTCTGTAGATGGCGCCAAGCGTGGTTTCGGCGGTGCCGGCGGTCGCGAGCGGAACGTACCTGCCGTTCGACGCCTCGGCGATCGCCTTGAGCGCGTATTCCTCGAGTTTGACCGTCACCGGCTTGCCGTTGAATTTCTGCACCCCCTTGCCGTCCTCGGCCGGAAGGGTCGCGGCGCTTTTCGGGTCGCCGATGCCGACGGTGAATATCGGTATGCCCCGCTTTTTCGCGAGTTCCGCGTTCGCTATCGCCTCGCCGCGCAAGTCGCCGCCGTCGGAGATGACGATGATTGCGTTGTGGTCGTCGGCGGCAGGGTCGAGCGCGTCCAGCGACGCACGGATGGCGCTGCCGAGATCGGTCTCGCCGCGCGGGGCGGAATCGGGGGTAAGGCGTTCGAGCGCGCCGCGCAGAAAGCCGTGGTCGGTCGTCAGCGGGCATACGGTAACGCCGGTCCTGCGGAAGGCCACGATCGCGCAGCGGTCGCCCCCGAGCGAATCGACGAGATCGGCGACGTCGGCCTTGGCGCGCTCGAGGCGGTTTGGCCGTACGTCCTGCGCGAGCATCGAACGCGAAACGTCGATCGCGATCGCAACGTTCCGCGCGCGGGAGACGGTCTTTTCCATGGACTTGCCCCATTGCGGACGCGAGGCGGCGAACAGCGACAGGAACAGCCCCGAGACGATCAGGGCGCTTTGCAGCGACGCCGCGCCGGAAGGCGGAACCTTCATCGAAAGCCGCCGCAGCGCCTTCTCCCGCCGCGCCCTGAGAAAACTCCAGAACAGCGCCGCCAGCGGCACCAGAAAGACGAGC
>JAGDAE010000205.1 GCA_017959645.1 Kiritimatiellia bacterium | reverse complement strand
CTCGTAGCCCGTGCGCGTCGCAACCGGCAAAGCGTCGCCCACCTTCTCGCCGGAAACGACCTCGATCGACGCCGGCGAAACGCTGCCGCCGTTGCCGTCAAACGTGACGGTGAACTTGTCGGGCCCGCTTGGCGTGGTACTTGGAATGACCGTTGGGAATTTCAATTCGACGCCCCAATTGTTGCCGCTCCATCCAGCCCATGATTCCGACTTGCCTGCACTGAACGATCCGCTCTTGCTCGGACTTGCCATGCTGACGGACTTCGATGGCGTTTCGGCCGAGGCGGCGTGCGAAGCCTTTACCGTGTAGTCGCCTGAGGCGGTGATTCTGAACGAATATATCCCTCTGGCGTCCGAGGTCGTTTCCTCTATTAAATTGTCCGCCGAGTCGTATAGCCCGACCGTGGCGCCCGCCACCGCGAATTTATTGGCGTCAATCACCCTGCCCGAGAGGACGTCGCCGACTTTGTCCGGATGAATATTGAAGCCGATGCCTTCAAACACCGAATAGGTCTCCTTGTCGTCGCTGACAAGTAGCGTCTCGTCGGGCAGAAAATACCAGGCATCGTCTCCGCCGTACCACCCGAAATTCAAGTGGGTGTAGCGTTTGCCGCCGCTGTAGCCGTAGCCGTCGGCGATGACGGCGTGGCCGCCGAAGTCGCCGTCGATCGACAGAATCACCGGCATCTTCGCATCCAGACTCGCGTACAGCGCACTGTAGAAATCATACATCCGCTCGGCGAAGTCCGGGATGTCAATCGAGCCAGGCATGTCGAACGCCGTTTGATCATGCCAGACGAACGTTCCCGATGCGTAGCCGAACTTGTCCTTCAAGGCATCCATCAGATCGATCGGCGAGGAACTGCCGTACCATTTGCCCCACTCCATTCCAACCGCGACGGCGACATTGTACGTAAGCTTGCCGACCGCCTCCCGTGCCACTTCGGACGGAACCGGATCGTCCACGTCCCATTTCAGATACATGGCATCCCAGTCGAAAGCGCCGGGAATGGAATCCTTCACGACCGGCACCCCTTCGACACTGCACGTGTTGGAGAACGACGCAACAGCGCCAGAAGGCATCCGCCAGTATTTCATTATTTGCGCGCCGACCGTGGCGACGCAGCCGCAAGGATAACTATCCTCGCCGGATTTGGGCATATAATAGTCGAACGACGGATAGTACGTCTCTTCCCAATCGTTTATGGCGTCGTTCCAGTTCCAGATGGAGATTCCGCTCTGGCCCCACTCCGTCTTGAGCAGTTTGTCGACGCGCACGTCGGCGAGCAAGTCCTTGCGGCTCCCGCCTGTCCTTGCCTGCCGGCCGTCGGACGGCGCCAGCAATTCGGCCCATTCCGCAACCGCGGAACCGGAATCTCCGGCTTTGCGCACGCCGGCGGACGACGACGCCGCCTGTCGGTCGGAACGCTCAAGCGCTTCCGTCGCCGGAGCGAGGCTCTTGCTGAGCAGCGCATGGAATGCGCCCGTCCCGTCATCGGCGAATCGGCCTTCGTCGGAAAACGCAATAACCGGCGGCAGCCTCGTGTCGCCGGATGTGACGACGAAACCTCCCCCTTTGATGTCCACCGCATGGTAGACCGCCCGCCCCGTTTTGCCGCGAACCGTCCTCACGCTCGCGGCGTCTTTCGACCGGAACGACGCGCCTGCCCGCCGCGAACCGAGTCTGAGCCAGTTGCCGACAGCGGTCTGCGCCTGCTCCGGCGCGACCTCGGCGGCCTGGATCTGAAACGCCGTAGAAAGCACTGCTGCCGCAATGGAGATCGAACAGCGCGTTCGCCATCCGATCTTGATGGCGCCAGCCATCTTCTGCAACTTTGAAACCATACCCATCCCTCCCGTTTTTTTCCACGTCGGATTCCGCAACCGGAGACGGCAGACATGGATAGCACCTCCTCCGGTGCATCACGAGAGGTGCTTAGGATTACCTTAAAGAACACAACGAAGGAGGCGAAACTGCCATGGACAGCAGTGTCCTCATTGTTGCCCCCTTAGAGCAAGGTTCCTAAGCTTTCTCGTGACGCATCCCAAACGCGGTTCGGCGACACGCCTCTCCCGCGCGGGAATTCTGGTATCCAGCCTCGAAGCAGATTGCTCCTCGACCGAACGCAGATAGTATACCATTTCTCTTCGCCCGAAATCAAGTGCGAATTTAAGGAATGCGGATGGCCGGGTGGTGTCAATGCGCATTGAGGTAGAATAGGCACTAGGCAATCACCGGGTCTGGAGCCGTTTTCAACTTGCCACTGCGCGCATATTTTCAACTGACGGCAGATGCACCTCCAACTGACGGCAGTTCGCACCCAAACTGACGGCAGTTGACATACAAACTGACGGCAGAACACATAGCAACTGCCGTCAGTTCACACCCAATCTGCCGTCAGTTCAATAGCGAACTGACGGCAGTTGCAACAAACCCCATTATAGGCAATATTTCCGCCCATACCGGCATTCGCGATTGCATCGCTCTGAATGGTGAGGATGGCAAACGCGTTCAGGCGCCTGCCGGCGAAAGAAATGCCCTCACCCCATCAAGCACCTTGACGCAGGCACGGCGACCGGTTTCGTAGATCATGCGCATGACCGAAGGATCGTGGCAGACGCGCGCTATGCGCAAAGGTTCTTCCGGGGCGATCAAAAAGGCGTCGCCGGATCCGGCGCGGCGGTCTATGTATTCGAGGGTGGCGTTGTACCGGACATGGCGCGATGCGAGCGCATCGTAGACCGCCGGACAACTGCGCAAGAACGGCTTGACGAGACACAGGCGCCAGGAGGGAGACTTGCGGTATCCGTGCGGACGGGTGGCGACGACCACGTTGTGGGAATAGCCGATCGATTCGAAATAGCCGAGCGGAATGCCGTCCGAAAGCCCTCCGTCAAGATAGCGCCGGCCGTCGATCTCGACCGGACGCGAAACGAGCGGCATCGACGCAGAGGCGCGAATCCACCGAAAGGCATCCGCGTCGGCGCGGTCGAGACGGCGGTAGACGGCCTCGCCGGTATCGCAGTCGGTGGCGACGACATGGAAGCGCACCGGACTTTTCCCGTATGCCCCGGTGTCGAACGGGTCGAGCGTCTCCGGAAGCTCCCGGTAGCAGAAATCGGCGCCGAAAAGGTCGCCTGTCCGCGCAAGCGACGACCATGAACAGTAGCGCGGATCGCGCGCGAAACGGGTATTGTAGCGGATGACGCGCCCGATCTGTCCGCTCTTGTAGTTGCATCCGAAACAGGCGCCGGCCGAGACGCCGATCACACCGTCGAACCTCACGCCGTTTTCCATGAAAACGTCTAGCACGCCGGCGGTGAACAGTCCCCTCATGCCGCCGCCCTCCAGCACCAGCCCGCGCTTCGGCTCCGCAAAGACGGAGCCGCGTCCACCTTCATCCGCCGGCATTCCCGCGCGTCCTTTCGCCGGCGTTACTCTTCGCTTTTGCGGCGCATGCGCTCGCGGCGTTTCTTCGCCCGTCTGCGCGCGTCGGTATCCTCGTCCACGTCCTCGGCCTTCTTCGTCTTCAGATGTTCGTCGACCGCGCGCAGGAAGACGACATACCCCTTCTCCGACTCGGGAAGTATCGGGTCGTCGAAGTCGGGGTGCTTCGGATCAAGCTCGTACGACATGACGATCTCCCAGCATCCGGCCAGATCCCATCCGGCGCCGCCTTCGCCGTAGCCGACCAGAAGGCGGTCTTTCTTCACGTTCGCCTTCGGGAAAAGCTTCGCCAGATCCGCCAGCGCCTCGGCGACCTCCTTCTTCGCGGCATCCTTTCCATCCGCAGGCGTCTGGCATTCGACGCCGATCGTCTGGCGCGTCGGTTCGTCGACGAGACGGTGGTACTTGGT
The DNA here is from genome assembly GCA_017959645.1 of Kiritimatiellia bacterium. Lineage (GTDB taxonomy): Bacteria > Verrucomicrobiota > Kiritimatiellia > RFP12 > UBA1067 > UBA1067. Next base: position 27,698 of record JAGDAE010000205.1, on the reverse strand, counting down.
GTATTTGCCGCGGAATTTCGACTGCGGCGTGTAGTAGACGAAATTGAATCCGTTCTGCAGATATATCCGTTTGCCGCCCGGAATCTTCTCGCCGAACCGGCAGCCGAAGATTTCTCCCGGCGAAGAAATCCACGGCTGGTTGTCGAGCTCGGCCGCCGCCGGCAGAGCGCAAAGCGCGAGCGCGGCAAGAATGGTTTTTGCGTATTTCATGTTTCCCTCCTTCTGCATTGCGTTCACCAGAAAGTCCAGTTCCCGGATGCGAGAACGTAGACGCCCAAAGCCAGATTGGTAGTCGCGTGCGCGACGATCGCCGCGGCGAGATTGACGCGTATCGCGACGAGAGCGTAGATCGCGCCGGCGATGGCGCCAACGAGGATGCGGTCGTGTTCGAGCGCAAACAGCGCCGTCGACCAGAGAAACGCGCCCATGTCGAATTCGCGCAACGGAACCGAAGTCCAGTTCCTGTCGCGTATCCACCTGTACAGAAACGAGCGGAAGAACAACTCCTCTGCGGGAGCGATAACGAACGCGCTGCCGAAAAGCCGTATCGCCTTCAGATACGCGGCGCTGCCGTCGATCTCGACGGTCCCGCCGTCGCCGATCGTGCAGAACCGCCGGTACCACTCCCAGCGCTCAGGGAACACCCAGACGGCAAGAACCGTCAAACCAGCCGCAAGCCCCCACGCCAGCGAACGTGAATCGGCCCTCGGCGTTCCATACCACCTGACGGAAAGGAAAACGAGCAGCGCGAGGCATGCGAAAGTGCGTATGGCGTAGCAGACCGAAGTCGGCGGCAGCGCCAGCATCATCGCCATCCATGCCGCGTACGGGGCGATCGCGCCGATGCTCGCTTTGCACGGTCCGCTCATGCCAGATCCCGCTGCCTGAGCAGCGCGCCGATTTCGGGGTCGCGTCCGCGAAATTCGCGAAACGTCTCGATCGCGCTCTTCGAGCCGCCTAGGGCGAGCACGGTATCGCGGAATCTGCGCCCCTCTTCGCGCAACGCATCGTCGCCTTCGGCCATCCGCTCCTCGAACGCCCCGTAGCAGTCGGCGCTCATGACCTCGGCCCACTTGTATCCGTAGTATCCGGCAGCGTATCCGCCGGCGAAAACATGGGTGAACGCGTTGAGAAAGCCGTCTTCCGGAATGCAGGCGAGCCCGAAATGCCCGAATTCGCATTCCTTCAGCGCGTTCGGGTCGCCGGCTTCGCCGAGATGGAGCTTGAGATCGAGGCGGGAGAACGCCAACTGCCGTCTGCACGCCGACGCCTCGCGGAAGTTCTTCGCCGAGCGCACTTTCTTCTTGAGCTCTTCGGGTATAGAAATTCCGGTGCGGTCGTCGAGGCACCAGTTCTCCATGAACTGGCTCGCAACCTCGACCGCGTCCCATTCGACAAGATTGATTCCGGCCGCCGCCTCTTCGCCGACTTTCGTCAGCATGCATTGCAGCGCATGTCCGAATTCGTGGAAAAGCGTCTCGACTTCCCGCAGCGGCAGAAAACACCTGCCCTCTTCGTCCGGCTCCGGGAAATTCGTCACAATCGCGGCGAGCGGCTTCGTTCCACGCCGGTCGCAACGGTTCTCGAACTCGTTCATCCACGCCCCGCCCGACTTCAGCCCCGGGCGGACGTACGGATCGAAATAGAATCCGGCGATCTCCTCGCCTTTCTCCAGCACCGAAAAATACCTGACGTCGCCATGCCACGCCGGCCCCGCCGACGCGGTCCGCTCGACTATCTCGACGCCGAAGAGAAAGTCCGCAATCCTGAAAAGACCTTCGAGCACGCTTTCGAGTTCGAAATGGCGCTTGAGCTCCTCCTCGCTGTAGCAATAGCGCTTTTCGCGGATGCGTTCGGCGAGATATGCGCGGTTCCACGGCGCCGGATTCTCTCCGAGTTCGGCGTCTTCGGCCGCGGCTTTCGCTTCCGTCGCGAGATCCAGATCGTCGATCATCTTCATCACCGCCCCGGCGGAACCGGCGCACTTGCGCGAAAGCGAAAGCGCCGCGTAGTTCTCGTATCCGAGAATCTCCGCCAGCCGCCGCCTGAGCGCCAGCGTCTCGACGACGCGGACGGCGTTCTCCGGCGCGCGGGAGACGCGCAGACGGTACAGGCGCTCGCGCTCCTTTTCGTCCGGACAGTGCTTCATCTTCTCGGGATACACGGCGTCGGAGATTTCCTCGCCGGTGGCGTCGATGACCGCGTTGGCGTATTCCATTCCGAGCTGCGCCAGCCGCTTCTGCACGGTGTTGAATTCCGTTTTCTTCTCGCCGTCGAGTCCGACGCCAGACAGTTCGGCGCCTTTGACGCTTTCGGACATTATCCGCCGGCGCACCGGATCTTTTTCGGACGCCAGCGCCTTTTTCGACGCTTCGTAGAGTATCCTCGACTGGGCCACGCGCTGTGAAAAGGCGACAATCTGCGGACGGAACTTTTCGTCGAGTTCGCGCCAGCCGGGCGAATTCATCACGTGCAGCATGTGCGAGATTGCGCCCCACTCGCGCCATAGTCCGCGCGTCGCGTCGTCCAGCCCCCAGAACAGCGCCTCGTAGCCGCCGGGTGCCTCCTTTTCGAGCGCGGCGACGCCGCGTTCGGCCTCTTCGAGCAGCAAGGGCAGCCGGCCGGCCGCGCTTTCAGGCGTCAGCGCCGCCCAGTCGATCGCGTCGGCCGTCATATTTCCCCGCGGTCGCACAGCGCCGAGACCAGCAGCGCCTTGATGGTGTGCATCCTGTTCTCGGACTCCTCGAAAACCTTGGAGTATTCCGACTCGAACACTTCGTCGGATACCTCGAGCGCGCCGCATTCGCGGGTGACTTCGGTGTTGAAATCGTGGAACGCCGGCAGACAGTGCAGGAACATCAGTTTTCCGCCAAGGTTTCCCGTCGCCTTCATGAGATCCATGTTTATCTGGTATGGACGCAAAAGCGCGATGCGCTCGGCCGTCTTCGCCTCTTCGCCCATGGAGACCCAGACGTCGGTATAGAGCACGTTCGCCCCCTTCACGCCATCGAACGGATCGTTGCACACTCTTATCGAAACGCCATTGCGCTTCGCGACCTCCTCCGCCTCGGCCAGAACCGCCGCATCCGACTCCAGTTCGCGCGGACAGCAGCAGACGTAGTCGATCGCGCACTTGGCGCAGCCCATCATCAGCGAATTGGCGACATTGTTGCGTCCGTCGCCAACATAGGCCACCGTCACGCCTTCGAGCGAACCGAACGTCTCGCGCACGGTGAGCAGATCGGCGAAAATCTGCGTCGGATGGTAGTCGTCAGTAAGGCCGTTCCATACCGGCACGCCCGAATACTTCGCGAGATCTTCGCAATCGGACTGTCTGAAGCCGCGGAAAAGGATTCCGTCGTATATCCGCCCGAGCACCCTGGCGGTATCCTTCACCGACTCCTTCTTGCCGAAATGGATGTCCGGGCGCGTGAGATATTCGCCGTTGCCGCCTTCGTCGCGTACGGCGATCAGGGTGGAGTTGCGCGTACGCGTCGACGATTTCTCGAAAATGAGCGCGATGTTTTTGCGGTGCAGCAGATCGCCGCGCACGCCGGCGCGGCGGCGAGCCTTCAACTGGGCCGCGAGGTCGATGATGTTCAGCATCTCCTCGTCGGAGAACGACGCCAGCCGCATCATCGAGCGGCCTTTCAGAGAATCCATCCAAGTGAGCATTTTCTGGTTCCTTCCTTGTTTGCCGGACGTCAGACGTGCGCGAGCTTGGCGCTGAACGTCAGTTTTACCGGGATGTTGGCGCAAAGCGGGCGCAGCATGCGGAAAAGCCGCCCGGAGCGTACCCGTATCTCGCCCGGGATCCTCCCCTCGGCGATGAAATGCGCGAGCAGACGCGCCGGCACGCTCTCCCACATCTGCTTGAGCCCGAAATCGGGCGAGAGCGAAACGCGTTCGAAAATCTTTCTCGCGCCGGTTTCCGCATCGAACGTGCGAAGGCGGTAGACGGCGCGCGGGCGGTTCTCGCTCGTGGATATCCCCGTCTCCATCCCGAAATCGGCCTCGATCGCCTTCCCCGCGTCGAACGGCAGATCGTTCGCCTTGGCGACGGCGTCCTTGCGCAACTGCACGCTCTCGACATACGGCCGCGGCGGAGGAATCGGAAGCGCCGCATCGCGCCACCCGTCGCCATCCTCCACCCTCGCGAACATCGCCTTTTCGGACGCGAACTTCATCGGCAGACTCCCGTCGGTCTCCAGCCGCAGCATGATTCCGTACGACTCCCAGAGTATCTTCGCGCAAAGCTCTTTCTCGACCCCGGTCGCCTCGCGGGGAATGTAGCCGGTATCGTAGCGCAGAAGCGCGACGCCTCCGGCCTCGAGAAACACCAGCTCCAGATGGGGCATTTCGATCGGCGTCGAATAGAAACCGAACTCGGGATCTATCCTGGTTCTGACGTACATCCCGAACGTCTCCCAGCCGTCGATCATCAAAAAGCGCAGCTTGACGCGCGCGCGGTCGCCGTCGACCATCGAACAAAAATAGGGAAACGCCGAACCCCTGGGCTTCACCGCCCAGTTGTAGCGCTTGGCGGCGTTCCACATTCCGAGCGCGTCCATCTTCGCGCCGATGCTCTCGACGGTGCGCTCCACGTCAGCCCAGAGAAGACGACACCTTGAACACGGCGGTGAGAATCGCGATCGCGACGAAGCCGACCGCGCCGGCGATGAACACGATCAGAATCGGTTCGAGCGCATTGGTGAAAGAGGTTATGTTGCGATCCATATCCTTCTGGTAGCGCTTGCCGATATGCTCCAGCGACGAAGGCATGTCGCCCGCCTGCTCGCCGACCGCGAGCATGTCGGTCATCATGCGCGGAAAAACCCCGGACGCTGCGAGCGGACCCGAGATTGTGGTTCCGTCGGTCACGCGCTTGCGCGCCGTGTTCAGCGCCTGCGCGATAACCGCGTTCCCGCACGTCTCCTCGGCGATCTTCAGCGCCTGCAGGATGTTCACGCCGTTAACGAGAAGCGTTTTGAGCGTATAAGCGAGCGACGAATAGGCGCCGGCGGCGACAATGCCTTTTATCAGCGGCATCTTGAGCTTCCAGCCGTCGATCCTCAGCCGTCCCGGCGGGGACTTCCTCCATCTGCCGAACCACACGGCGAACGCGACCGCAGCGAGCGCGAGCGCCCAGCCGTAGTGGATGAGAAACTCCGACATCCCGATGAGTATGCGCGTCGGCAGCGGCAGCGCGGCGCCCATCGACTCGAAAACCTTCTTGAACTGGGGAATTATCCAGACCAGCGCGCCGATGACCGCCAGAACGCCGAAACACAGGACTATCACCGGATACGACATCGCGCTTTTGATCTTTCCGCGCATATTGTCGAACCGCTCGTAGTGGTCGGCAAGGCGCCGGAGCACTTCGACCAGCGCCCCCGACGCCTCGCCGGCGCGGATCATGTTGGAATATATCGGCTCGAACGTCTTCGGATGCGCAGCGCACGCGTCGGAAAAGGTTTCGCCGCGCACGATGCGGTCGCACAGATCCTGGCATACGTAACGCTGGCCGCTGCCCTCTTCTCCCTGGCTCGCGAGCGCCTGCAGCGCCGCCCCGAGCGTCATCCCGGCCTCGATCAGATCGGCGAGCTCCGAAGTGAAAAGCAGAACCTCGACGCTCTTCATGTGCGTCTTGCGCTTTCCTCCGCCGATCTGCATCTGCCAGATAGAACCAGACTTCGCCTTCGCCGGCTTCACTCCGGCGGAGGCGGAAGGAGCCGGCGGCGGATTTGCCGCCGCCGGCGCCGCGACCGGTCTTCTGGCGTATCCCATCGGGCGCCTTTACTTGATCAGACGCGCCCTTATCACCGCCTCGCTCGCCGCTAGATCGCGCACGACGTCAGCGGGAATCGGGGAATCGGTGTCGATCAGCGTGTACGCGAAGTCGCCGCGCGACTTGTTGGCGATGGCGTCGATGTTGACCTTCGCCTTGCCGAGAATCGACGTGAACGTTCCGATCATGTTCGCCTCGTTCTTGTGGCAGATCGCGACGCGTCCGGCGCGGGACGCGACGCCGAGCGAGCAGGCCGGATAGTTCACCGAATTGACGATATTGCCGTTCTCGAGATAGTCGCGCATCTGCCTGACCGCCATGACCGCGCAGTTGTCCTCGGCCTCCTCGGTCGAAGCGCCGAGATGCGGAATCACGATGCAGCCGCGCTTTCCGGCGGTGGTCGCGTTCGGGAAGTCGCTGACGTACTTGCGCACTTTGCCCGACTCGAGCGCGGCGATCATGTCCTCTTCGTTCACCAGCGCGTCGCGCGCGGCGTTAATCACGATGACCCCGTTCTTCATCATCGCGATGGCTTCGGCGTTGATCATGCCCTTCGTGGAATCCAGCGCGGGAACGTGGATCGTTATGTAGTCGCACTCCTTGTAGATCGTCTCGACGTTCTTGCAGTGCCGGACCGCCCTGGACAGGTTCCACGCCGCGTCGATCGACAGATACGGATCGTACCCGTACACTTCCATGCCCAGCCCGACGGCGGCGTTGGCGACTTTCTGCCCGATCGCGCCGAGCCCGATCACGCCGAGCTTCTTGCCCATGATTTCGGTTCCGGCGAACGCCTTCTTCGCCTTTTCGGCGCTCTTGCCGATTGCGGGATCGGAGGCGTTATCGCGAACCCAGCCGATTCCGCCGACAATGTCGCGGCTGGCGATCAGCATCGCCGCGATCACCAGTTCCTTGACGCCGTTGGCGTTAGCTCCCGGGGTGTTGAAGACGACGATTCCGCGTTTCGCGTATTCGGCGTGGGGAATGTTGTTCACCCCTGCTCCCGCCCGCGCAACCGCCAGCAGGCCGTCGCCGGGCTTGAGTTCGTCCATCTTCGCGCTGCGCACGAACACTGCGTCCGCCTCTTCGAATTTTTCGGTGCGCACGTAGCGCTCGTCGAGATTTTTAAGCCCCACCTCCGCTATCGGATTGAGGCAGCTGTATTTGTAGTTCATTTCTTCCTTTCCTGTCAGAGTTTATCGGTTCCTCACAAGGCCGTCTCCGCCCGCAGCTTCGCGACGAATTCGGGAAGCTTCATGGCGCCGAGGTCGCCCTCGCTCCGGGATCTGACGGAGACCGTCTCCGCCGCCTCGTCGCGCGGACCCACCACGACTTGATACGGTATCTTCTGAAGAGATGCTTCGCGGATCTTCGCGCCGAGTTTCTCGGCCGACAGGTCGATATCGACCCGCAGACCCGCCTCGCGCAGACCCGACTGGACTTTCCGCGCATAGTCGAGCGCCTTGTCCGAAATCGGCAGTATCCTGACCTGCTCCGGCGCCAGCCAGAGCGGAAACGCACCGGCATAGTGCTCGATCAAGATTCCGAAAAACCTTTCTATCGACCCGAGCAGCGCGCGGTGCACCATGTACGGCCGGTGCTCCTTGCCGTCCGCGCCGACGTACGAGAGATCGAACCTCTCGGGCAGATTGAAATCGAACTGCACCGTCCCCAGCTGCCACGGCCGCCCGAGAGCATCCTTGATCTTCATGTCGATCTTCGGCCCGTAGAAAGCCCCGCCGCCTTCGTCGACTTCGTAGGACATCCCCTCCTGCTCGAGCGCGTCGCGCAGCGACTGCGTCGCCTGCTCCCAACGTTCGGGGTCGCCGACTGCCTTCTCCGGCTTCGTCGAAAGATACGCCTGGATCTCGCTGAAGCCGAATTTGCCGAGCATCCCCTTCGCGAACCTGACCGTATCCCTTATCTCCTGCACGATCTGCCCGGGCGTGCAGAAAATGTGCGCGTCGTCCTGGGTGAAGCCGCGCACGCGGAACAGTCCGTGCCTGACGCCGTCCTTCTCGTAGCGATACACCGTCCCCAGCTCGGCAAGGCGCATCGGCAGATCCCTGTACGAGCGCTTCTTGAACTGGTATATCTGGATGTGGAACGGACAGTTCATCGGCTTGACGTAGTACTCTTCTATGTACGCGTCGTTCCCCGACCCCTCCTGCACTTTCATGCTCGGGAACATCCCCTCCCGGTAGAAACCGAGATGCCCCGACGTCTGCCAGAGGTTGGAGCGCCCGACGTGCGGAGTGTACACGATCTCGTAGCCGGCCTCGTAGTGCTTGCGCCGCCAGTATTCTTCGATCGCCACGCGGATGCGAGCGCCCTTCGGCAGCCAGTGCGCGAGACCCGGTCCGACGCTTTCGGTTATCGCAAAAAGTTCAAGCTGTCTGCCGAGCACGCGATGGTCGCGTTTTCTGGCTTCTTCCTCGCGGGCCATTATCGCATCCAGTTCGGCCTTGTCCTTCGCGACGATCCCGTACACGCGCTGGAGCATCTTGTTCTTCTCGTCGCCGCGGTAGTAGCTGCCGGCTACACGCGTAAGCTTGACGACCCCGATCTGGGCGGAGTGTTCCACATGCGGACCGCGGCACATCTCGACATAGTCGCCGACGGTGTAGATCGAGATGTCCTCGCCTTCCGGAATGTCGCCGAGGCGTTCGAGTTTGTACTTCTGGCCCTCGAGCAGTTTCGCGCATTCGTCGCGGGAGACGGTCTTGCGCACGAACGGCTCGACGAGCGCAACAAGCCGCGCGATCTCCGCCTCGATCTTCGGGAAATCCTCGGGTGAAATTCGATGCTCCAGATCGAAATCGTAGTAGAATCCGTCCTCCGTGGCGGGTCCGATGTCGACCTGCACGTTCTCGAAAACGTTCTGCACGGCGCGCGCAGTCAGATGCGCCGCCGAGTGCCTTCTCATTTCTTCTGTAATTTCCGCCATAAATCTCCTTGAAAGCGTGTATTGTATCATATTTTGCCGCCTGCGTGGGCGGGAAACTGCGGCAAACGTCCGCACCGCTTCGACGATTATCTCGTTTCGAGCAGCGTCTGCGCTCTCTTGTTGCCCTGTCTGGCGGCGCGATAGAGCCATGTTTCGCCGCGATCGATGTCTTTTTCCACGCCGCGGCCGTCGATATAGCATTCGCCGACAAATGTCTGCGACGGCGCGTGTCCGCGCACCGCCGCGGACAGCGCCCACTTGAACGCCGCATCGACGTCTCTGCCGACTCCGAAGCCGTGCATCAGACAGAATGCGTAGTCGTTCATCGCGCTGAGATTGCCTTTCTCAGCGGCGGCTTTCCACCACTTCACCGCCTGTACGGAGTTCTTTTCGCAGCCAATCCCCCTAAACAGGCAAAGCCCAAGCGACGCCTGCGCATCGGTTTCGCCGGCTTCCGCCGCCGTTCGGTACCACTCTACCGCGGCGACGCGGTTCGTCGGCGTGCCGCGCCCGTAGAAATGCGCCTCGGCGACCGCGATCTGCGCTTGGGAATCGCCATTCCGAGCGCGGGAGAGCATCCGCGAGAAATACGCCGCTTCCGACTCGTCCGGCCTTTGTCTGATCGTGAGGACCTGCTCCGGAGAATTGAGCAGCGGAACCAGAAATCTGGCGACATGCGGCCAGAAGAGCGGGAAAAGCGCGGCGGCGGCGAGCGCGGTAGCGCCCATCAGCGCGAAAGCCATGCGCGAATAGTTGCGGTGCCGGAGCGCCGTCGCGAATTCGTCCGCCGAACAGTACCGGTCGGACGGATGCTCCCTCGTCGCGCATCTGATTACTGGCCTGACGCTGCGCGGAGGTCTGCCGCCGTAGAGCGCCATCAGCATCTTTCCCAGCGCGAACACGTCGCTCTGCACCGATGCTTCGCCACGCAGAAGCTGTTCGGGCGCGGCGTAGTCCAGCGTGCCGACGCCGACCGGCTTGCCGTCGATTATGGAGATATTGCGTCCGTGCCTGACTATCGGATCGCCGACCGCCTCGCCGCGCCGCTTGATCAGTCCGAGATCGATCAGAACCGGCTCTCCGTTCGCCCTCACCAGAACGTTGCCGGGCTTGAGATCGCGGTGGATATATCCCGCGTCGTGAAGCATCTGCAGCGCCTTCGCGACCCCATTCATGAATTTCGGAATCTCGCGGCGCGGCATCGGATCGGGGAGCGGGCGGAGATATTCCATCACATAGTACGGCGCGCCGCCGACCTCGCCGGACCCCATGAACCGCGGCAAGGTCCTCATCGACAGAAAGCGTATCGCGTCCGACTCGGTCTCAAACCGCTCGCGAAGTCCGCGCGAGCCGTCGACAAGCAGCTTGAGCGCGCCCTCCTGTCCGAAGCGCAGATTGACGACGCGGTAGACTTCGGCGGAAAGTCCGCGCCCGAGAAAAGCGCATATGCTCCATTCGCCGACCGTATCGCCGGGCGAGAACCTGCCGCGCGGCGCTCCGTCGGGCTTGCGCGCCGCCAGCATCTTCTCCACCTCGCAAAACCGTTTCATCGTCTTCCCGGATCCACGACGGATTGGCTACAGCGTCTCGTTCATGCTGCCAGAGCGATAGCCCCGCAGATCGAGCGAAACATATGCGAACCCCAATCTCTCCAGCGCGACGGCGATTTCGCCCGCTTTGGCAGCGAGACGCGGAATGTCCGGAGTCGGAACTTCTATACGGGCCATGTTCCCGTGCGAACGCACGCGCAACTGGGAAAGTCCGAACCCGGCGCCGAGGAGCCATCGCTCCGCCTTTTCCACCCGTTCAAGTCCGGCCGCGGTTATGCGTTCGCCATACGGAAAACGCGAGGCGAGACAGGCGAACGACGGCTTACCGGCGGTCGCAAGCCCGAGCCGCTTTGAAAGTTGGCGGATTTCCGCTTTCGTCAGTCTCGCATCGCGGAGCGGGCTTCCGATGCCAAGCTCTGCGATCGCGCGCCGGCCTGGACGCCAGTCGCGATCGTCGTCGAGATTCGACCCCTCCAGCACCTTTCCGATTCCGTTCCGTCTCGCAAGTTCGAGAATCCTTTCGAACACCGCCTTCTTGCAGAAATAGCATCGCTCCGGCGTATTCTCCGCGAATCCTGGCACCGCAAGCTCGTCGATATCGACGATTTCATGGCGTATCTTCTCCGCGCGGCAGAATGCAACCGCCTCTTCAATCTCCCGTGCCGGCATCGCTGGCGAGCGTATTGTCGCGGCGACGACGCGGTCTGCGAGCTCGTCTTTGGCGACGCGCAGGAGGAAAGTCGAATCGACGCCGGCCGAGAATGCGACGACGGCGCTGCCCGCTTCGCGCAATGCGGCGCGCAGGCGTTCAAGTTTGGCCGCGCTCCCTCCGCCGACGGCATAGCCAGCGCGCACGGCTAGTTCCCGGTCGTCGTCGAAATCGGCGCCCGGCGTCGTCAGCAGCGGACCTGCGATGCCGGCCGACATTCCAACGTAGACGCACTTCGCCGCCGTTTCGTCCGACATGTCCCGCCTGCCGCCCGCGAAACGCAGCGGCGTCGATGGGTTTACGAGCCGCAGAATGGCCACCGAATCGATTACGCGCTCGGGGTCTGGAATACCATTGTTCCCGAGCGGTGTTCCCTCTACCGGATGCAGAACGTTCACCGGAATCGAATCAGGCGCGATCTCTTTGAGGGCAAATGCGAATTCGACCAGCTGCTCGTCGCTTTCGCCCATGCCGATTATGCCGCCGCAGCATATCTGGAACCCTAGCCGCTTCGCCGCCCGGATCGTCTTGAGCTTGTCCCCAGTCGCATGCGTGGAGCAGAGCGACGGAAAAAGCGACGGCGCGGTCTCGATGTTGCAATGCACGCGCTGCAACCCAGCCGCCTTGAACCGGACGAGATCCTCTTCGGAGAGCAGACCCAGCGAACCGCAAAGGCCGATATCCGTCGCCTTGCGCATTTCGCGCAGCGCCTCGCAGACTTTTTCGACGTCGCCGGGCGAAAGGCGCCGTCCGGAAGTGACGATGCCTATCCTATCGGCGCCGTTCGCTTCTGCCGCCCTGGCCGCCTCTACGCACGCCTTGGCGCCGACCCAGCCGTAGGTTTCGCAGCCGGTTTTCCAGCGTGCGGACTGTGCGCACCATTTGCAGTCTTCGGTGCAGCCTCCCGATCGCGCATTGATTATCGAACAGAAATCGAACCGTTTTTCGACGCAGGCGAGCGTCGTCGCGTGCGCCCGTTCGCGCAGTTCCGCCCGGCGCTCCGGCTTCAGCAGCGCCAGTGCCTCCTCTCGGGATATTCCTTCCTCGTTCACCATCGTTTCCTCCAATGCGGAGAATCGCCTCTCGCGTTCGTAAGCACCGTCTCGCCGAGAGCGGCAATGCGCCGTCCGATGCAGTCTCGGCACGTCTCCGCGTCTTCCCCGACGCACGGCTTGCCGTCGTAGAGCCGGTAGTCTGCGCGATAGCGCGCGCCGGTCATGTTCGGCATGATCACGTTGGCTCCGGCGAGAAGCCCCTTCTCGCGTCCCTCCGGGTCGATTGCCTGCAATGCGGTTGCCGCCGCGATGTTGACGTCGTGCAGATAGAGCCGGGTCGCCGCGATCATCCGCAACCCGAGTTCCAGCCGCTCTTTACGCACCTGCGGCGTCCATGGCGCGTCTTTGCCGAGCGGCGTTCCGGAGTGGGGTACGTACGGCCCCATTCCGATCATGTCCAGATCTTCGGCGGCGAAGAATTCGATATCTGCGGCAAGATCGTCCAGCGTCTGCCCGGGCAGCCCGGCCATCACCCCGCTTCCGACCTGGTATCCGCAGCGCCTCAGCGCGCGAAGGCAATCGCGGCGCCGTTCCCACGAATGGCTGGCAGGATGCAGTTTCGCGTAAAGCGCGGGATTCGACGTCTCGATCCTGAGCAGATACCGGTGCGCTCCCGCCTCGCGCCAGCGGCGGTAGGTTTCTTCCGTCTGTTCGCCGAGGCTCGCAGTAACCCCGAACCCGTCGCCGCCGAACGCCCGTATGCGCCTGAGGACGTTCTCGACGAATTCCGTATTCTCCTCGCTCTCGATCTCCCCCGACTGCAGAACAATGCTGCCGTACCCGGCGTCGAACGCCCATCTAGCCTCGCGCACGATCTCGTCCGCGTCCATCCGGTAGCGGTTCGTCCCGGCATTGCTTTTTCTGATTCCGCAGTAGAAGCAGTCTTTGGCGCAGATGTTGGAGAACTCTATCAGGCCTCTGAAGGATACGGCGCGCCCGATTTCGCGGATTTTCACCGCATATGCTGCCGAAAAAAGGGCTTCCGCGTCGGGCCAGGCCAGAATCCCGGCCAGTTCCCGGCGCGTCAGCGCGAGCGGCTTGGCGGCCGCCTTCTCCAGCAGCGGAGACACTATTCGAACAGCCAGGTCGATAGATACCTCTCGCCGGTGTCGGGCAGAAGCGCGACTATCGTCTTGCCGGCGAACTCCGGCCGCTTCGAAAGCTCCAGCGCGGTCCACAAGGCGGCTCCGGACGAGATACCGACCAGCAGCCCGTCGTTCGCCGCCGCCGCGCGCGCGGCCGCGCCGGCGTTCTCGGCGCTGACCTTGACCACTTCGTCGTAGACGGAAGTGTCGAGAGTCTTGGGCACGAACCCCGCGCCGATTCCCTGTATCTTGTGCGGACCGGCCTTGCCTTCCGAGAGCACCGGGCTGGTATCCGGCTCGACCGCGAAGATCTTGATTTCCGGATTCTTCGACTTGAGGTAGCGCCCCGCGCCGGAGAGCGTGCCGCCGGTTCCGACGCCAGACACGAAAGCGGCGACTTCGCCATCGGTGTCCGCCCAGATTTCCGGGCCCGTCGTCGCCTCGTGCTTGGCCGGATTGGCCGGATTCTCGAACTGCTGCAGGATCACCGCGCCAGGAGTGGACTCGCGAAGCGCCTCCGCCTTGGCGATCGCGCCCTTCATCCCCTCTGCGCCTGGCGTGAGGACGATTTCCGCACCGTACGCCGCGGCGAGCTTGCGGCGCTCGATCGACATCGTCTCCGGCATCGTCAGCACGAGATGGTAGCCCTTCACCGCACTGACCAGCGCCAGTCCCACGCCGGTGTTGCCGCTGGTCGGCTCGATGATCGTCGCGCCGGGCTTCAGGGTTCCGTCCTTCTCCGCCGCCTCGACCATCGCGAGCGCGATACGGTCCTTGACGCTGCCGCCCGGATTGAAAAATTCGACCTTGGCGAGAACTTTCGCCCCGCCTTTGTTCAGTTTTCCGGAGATTTCGACAAGCGGGGTTCCGCCCACTTTCTCCAGAATATTCTTTGCAGCTTTGCCCATTTTATGCTCCTTTCTCGGCCCGACGGCCGTTTTCGGTTGACGCGGGATATTGTATCACATCCCGCCGGCCAAAGGACAATCGGAAATCTTTCAGCCGACCCATAACCTCAACCTATACCATCGATTCATGCCGCGACGCCCCGGTCATTGGCCGATTTCTGGATGCTGGACAGCGAGCGGTTCGTCCTTCCTCGAAATGTAGAACATGTCCAGAACGACGGCCTTGTCGCCGCGATTCTCCCCATGGTGGATCGTCCCGACCATCTCTACCACCGCTTCGCCGGCCCTGACGGTCTTCTCCTTCCCATCCAGTCCGACGATCGTCAGTTCCCCCTGCTGCACGATGCCGTAGTTCATGACGGGATGATGATGCCAGCCGAGCCTGCTGCCGCCGGGGAACACGTAGCGCCTGATCACGAGTTCCGGGCGTCCGGCCGGGTAATCGGGCAGTTCCACGCCGTCCCAACTCTGCGACGTGCGCGCGAGTTCGGTAACCGAAACCTCCGTCGCTCCTTTGTGTTCGCGGAACGCCGGACCGGTCGACGCGCACCCGGCAAGCGCCGCCGCGAATGCGGCGACCGCCATCGTCTGCACGATCTTCATCTATCCGCTCCTTTCGCATCGAGTTTGAATCCGGTGCCGACGAACTGGGCAATCGCGCGGCCGGTGTCGTCGGCCACGTCGACGTTGACCACGCACGAATTCCGTCCGTCCTTTTTGTAGCGGGCCGTCGCGATCAGCCGCCCCCCTTTGGCCGGCGAGAGATAGTTCACGCTCGTCTGCTGGGCGACGGTCAGCCGTTCGCGGTCGTTGGTGAGCGCGGCGAACGCGAAATCGGCAAGCGTGAATATCGCGCCGCCCATCACGCCGCCGAACGCATTGCGGTGCCGCTCGCATATCGTCATGCTCGCGACGGAGCGTTCCGCGTCCAGTTCATCGAGGGAGATGCCGTTCTCCGTCGCGAAACGGTCGCGCGAAAAATACTCCCTCGCATCGTCTATCGTCTTGAAGTTTCCCATCTGCGTTCCTTTCGTTTCCCGGCGCGACGCCGGGTTCCGGTTGCATGTTGCGTCATTTCCGCCCTTCCAGTTCGTGGGCGACGACGAGAAAAGCGGATGCGGTCCAGGTATACGCCTTGTCGCGGAGCGGAGCGCCGGTGAGCGCGTCGAAATTCTCGGCGAAACCACCCTTGTCGCACATCCGGCAGAACCTGAGCGCCAGTTCGCGGGCGAGAACTTCGTCGCCGCAGGCGCGAACGCCGTCGATCGCGATCATCATCTCCGGCGCCCAGATCGGGCCGCGCCAGTATCCGTCCGGATCGTAGCGCCCGCTCGACGGAGATTCGGTGGCCAGGCCGAACCTGGTGAGGAATTTCTCCGACGACACTTCGGCGAGCAGCTTTTCGCGGATGTGCGCCGGCAGCCGCCCGCCGAGAATCATTCCCATGCGCAGGAGCATCGAATCGCATGTATGGAAACTCCCGTCGAGCATGCGGCGAAAGCGCGGGGCTCCGTCGGCGTCGAAGAGAATCTCTGTCGCCTTCGCTGCCATGGCGTCGGCCTTTGCCTTCCATCCTGCGGCCTCGCCATCAAGACCGAGCCGCGCGGCAAGATCGGCGAGAACGTCCATCTGGACCGTCAGGTAGGCGGCGAGCTCCGGCGTTTCGAGCGGCGGCATCTCCAGAAATACGGTCGAATTGTCCCAGCCGGAATCGTTGCCGTGATCGTATTCGCAAAGCCCGTTGCGGTCGCTGTCGCGGCAGACGAGCCAATACTGCGTCCATTTCGCAAGCTTGCCGTACGCCTCCGCCAGCCGGTCGCGATCGAGCGGCATCGTCTTCATCATGCGCGCGAACGCCCAGCCGTGGACCGGCGGTTTCACGAAAGCGTAGGTCGACGTGTACGCGTCCATCGAATCCGGCAGCTGCCCGTTCGGAGCCTGGAAATCGAACATTCCGATGAACTGGTCCCAGGCGCATTCGCTCTCGCCGCCGTAGGCGAGCGCCATCGCGTTGAAGCAGTGGTCCCAGCTCCATATGTGGTTCATCCAGTTCTTGGACATCAGCATGCCCTCGCGCTTGAGCTGGTTGCGCGGCGCGACGATCGAGCTCCAGAGCAGGCGCGCGGCGCGGACGCGCGCGTTTTCGAACTCGTCCGGAACCGTCGGCATCGCGTCGAGGAACGAAGCGAAAGAGGCGCGCTGCCTGGCGAGCGCCTCGTCGAAGGAAGTCCCGGGCAGCGAACCGTCCCAGTCGTAGCGGAAATCCTTGAGGGCGATCTCGACGCCGTCGCCCTCGTTCCAGGCCTCGAACGCCGCGCCGGCGGCTCCGTGCCCCTCTATCCAGCTGCTGTCGACGCGTTTCGCCCCCCGGCGCGCATCGACTACGATCTTGGCGCCGTTCTCGTAAAGCGTCGCCACACCCACGGTCCTGCCGGCGGCGGACGGCTTCTCCCAGATGAAGTGCCACCACGTCTTGTGCCAGAAGTCGAGACGGATGCCGACGTTTTCCGACCGCAGGAGAATCGTGTCTTCGTCGGCGAACGCGACTTCGATGTCCCCGGCGGAGGTCTTCAGGGTAAGCTTCTCCGGGCTTTCGGCAAAGTCCGTGACCTCGAGATGCCCGGCGCCGGAAACCGGAATTATCCTCGCGACATACTGGCTGTTCGCGGCGTTGGACACGTTGCGTATCCACACTCCGGACTGGTGCTCCGCCCCCCAGTCGTTCTCCGAATGCGCGGATATCGCCATGTACGAGCCGCGCACGCTGAAAGGCATCTCGAGCGCGAAACCGGCGAGCGGCAGCAGCGTTGCGGCGAAAAGCGGAAGCGTTTTTTTCATGACCCTGTCCTGTTATTACGGTTTCATTTCCAAGCTGCCAGATCGCATTCTCCGAGAACCACGGTGGCGATCGACTTCGCCGGCAGATCGACGCGCTTTCCGCACACCGCGACGGCGACGGAACCGGCGGAATCGTTGCCCAGCGCGACCACGACCGAACCGTCGGGATTGACGAACGCGAGCGCGTCGCCGTAATCGCCGCCGGCGGCGAGCCGCCTGGCCCCGCGCTTGACGAAAGCCGACAGATGCTTAAGCACGTAGTATTCGAAATTGAACGAAAAACTCGCATTTTCCGGGTCGACACTGACGAGAGAGTTCTGCCTCCAGCCCCAGCGCGAGACCGAGCCGGTTTTCAGCGCGATGTTCCAGTATTCGTACACCGACACGCCGTGTTCGAAATAATGGCACATCAATTCCCAGCAGTGGCGCGCGTGTGCGTAGTCGTTGGCGCCGTCGCCGCATTCCTGCTCCGTGCCCACGAGAAACACGTCAGGATAGCGCTTTTTGACCGGCACGAGCGCCTCTTTGCCCTCCCACTGGAAACCGGCGCCGGCTATCTTCGCGCGGTTGGCGGGATCGGACAGTACCGCGTCCGGAAGCTCCATCGACCGCCGCTCGATAGTGCCCAGCATCACCGAAGTTCCGCTTCCCTCCATGGCCGGGCACAGATAGTCGAGAGTAAAACGCGCGAGCGAAGCGCTTTTCCAGGTGCAGCTCGGATACGGCTGGGCGCTGTTCGGCTCGTTCTGCGGCATCACCCACGCTATCGGCAGGCCCTCGGCGCGCATCGCGTCCGCGTACTTGCGGAAATACAGCGCATACGCGCGAAAATGCGCCTCGTCGCAGTTGAAACCGTCTTCGCCCTCGTACACCCTCGACTCTTCCAGGCAGTCGTTGGGTTCGCCCCCGTCCCACGGCGGACGCGACGCATAGCACCCCGTCTTTTTCATCCATCTCGGCGGACACCAAGGCGACGCCCATATCTTGAGAACGTCCGGCGGGATTCTGGCGGCGAATTCCTTGAGCAGCGGTATCAGCGCCCGGCGATCGCCGTCGATTGAAAAGCCCTCCATCGCGAAATCGCCGTCGTGGTCGTCGAGGGAATAGTAGTCGAGCGCGAAGTCGCTCGCGCCGATCGGCGTGCGAATCACCGTGAAGCCGCCATCCCGGCACAGCTCATCGAACACTGCGGCGCGGTCGGCACCCGAAAGGCACGCGAGCGCCTCCCAGCCGAGTTCGCTCGCCGCGCAGCCGAAACCGACGATCTCCTGCTCCGTGCGCGAAACGTCGATCTCCACCGTCGCCTCGCCGCCTTTGCATTCGCCGGCCGGCAGGTCGCACCACGGCTCGCCGAAAGTGGACACCTTGGCGACGAGCGCCGGCGATTCGGCCGCCGGCAGGACGGCGAGAGCGAGAACGAGAACGCGAAACCCGGTGATATCCATGCCGATGCCCTCCGGTCAGAACGTGTAGGTGTGGCCGAAATCCGGCTGGAAGTTGAAAAGCTCGTCCGGAGGATCCGGGAACTGCGGATCAGAGAGATACAGCGCCATGTTCTCTATGTCCTCCTCGACGGCGATGTTGTTCACCCCCGATCCCGGCAGGAGGTCGAACGACATCATCAGTTCGTCGGTGCGGTTGCGCAATTCGTCCTCGACGACTTTCCTGAGTTCGTCGAAACGCCCGGCGCGGTGGAGATCCTGCGCGTGGACGAAAGCGCCGATGGAGACGTTGACCTTGCCGGCGAGCCGTATCCTGAGCGCCTCGTCCTTTGCGAGCACGGTTCCGATTTCGTCAAACGCCTTCGCGCACTCTTCGTACATGGGCAGCGCCTCCAGCTGCAGCCGGTGGCAGCGCTCGGCGGTCATGTCGCCCTGGAACAGAAGATGTCTCGCCCAGGTGTAGTCGCCGAACTTCATCGCCGGCGGAACCAGAGGCAGGTAGAGCGGTCCGCGCGCGCCGGTGCGCCCGACGGCGAAGCTGAAGCGCTGGCCCCAGCCGCACAGCGGAAATTCGCGGCAGAGCCGGTCGAACTTCTTTCACGCCGCCACACCCTTTTCGGCCAGCGCCGCGTCGCCGTAGTGCCTGGCCGCCGCGTCGAGCAGAATCTTCCCGTCGTCGAACTCCCCGCCGGAGATCTCGACGTCCATGAACCCCTTCATGACTTCGTGCGACGCGTCGGAAAGCCCGTACGGGGGACGGTTCCCCCAGAAGTCGACCACGGCGTCGCAGTTCGGTATCTTGCGCAGGTTGTGCATCAGCTCGAGCGTCGACACCGCGAACGGCATGTTCGCGCACACGGGATCGAACAGCTCGCTCTGGCTTATCTCCGAGACCGCCATCACCGGACGGCCCTTGGCGTTCGGCGAGTCGATCATGGCCCTGAAAAGCGAGCCGATCGAGTTGCAGGTTCCCCACGGCTGGTTGAGGATTATGTCGCCGGTTACCCTGCGTTCGACGGTGTTGTCGCATATCGACATGGCGATTCCCATCCCTGCGGCGAGGTTGGGGAGCGTCTCTTCGAGAACCGACGAGAGTATCTGCCCGTCTCCGCCCGGCTGGTCGAGATTCCAGAACGCGTAGTAGAACGCCCGCTTCTTGTCGGCGGCGGAATTCCACGCATCGTAGATCTCGTTCGCGAAGCGCACCATGCGCCCGACGCGGCCGAGTCCGCTCGCGCGGCACGTCTCGCATTCGTCGGTGCAGTTTTCCAGTTCCGCGTCGCCGGGGAAGAAGAACAGCCCCTCCAGCTCGGGAAAGTCCTTCGGCAACCGGCTGAACAGTTCGCGGTAGAACTCCCTGACCTTCGGGTTGGATATGCACAGCGGACGGTTGCCGCGCCAGCGCCACCACGGCCCCGCGCCGAACAGCTCGGGATTCTTGCGGTACTTGGCGTAGATTTCGCGGCGGCTGCGTATGTTGGGCGGATCGGTGAGATTGCCCTTCTCGTCGGTGCCGACGCCGGTCCACCAGCAGAGCCACGGCTTCATCCCCGCGTCCGACAGCCTGCGGATGCGCTCTTTGAGCTCGCGTATGTTGCGCTCGGCCGTGTACGGCATCAGATCCGGAATCGCCCCGGTGACGGCCAGCGATTCCGGCGGCATCGCGTCGGAGCCGAATCCGCACCCGCCGTTGACGAAGACGGCGTTGTAGCCGGCGTCTTTCGCGTACGCGATCGCCTTGTCGGTGAACGCGGCTGGGGCGCGCTCGGCGAACGCCTCGAGCGAGGTTATTCTCGGCATCTCAGCCACGCGCATTCCCGGCCCGTGGTTCTTCCAGCCCGTCATAAGACGGTGCAGCGCGGCGACGACCGGCTTCGCTCTCGCCTGGCGGTCGAAGAGAAGCGGATGGTTGATCCTGCCTCTGACCGGATAGTAGTTGAGCCAGCTCTGGGCGTCGGTAACCCCCCAGAACGTCACGCGGTCGATCCATTCGTGGCGTTTCAGGAATTCCGTGAAGAAAGCCGTGTAGCGCTCGGTGAGGCGCGCTTGCACGCCGTCGGGCAACCCCTCGGACGGATACAGGTTTTTGAGGTCGTCCCCGGCCGGATCGGGCAGCACGCCGACATCCATCTCGGTGACGTTGAAGCGTATCCCGGCGGCGATCATGTCATCCATCGACTTCGCGTAGGCGGAAATATCCGGATACCAGAGCGACACGTGCGTCTGGAAGCCGACCGCGTCGATCCTGACCCCCTTCGCGCGCAGATCGCCGACCATCCCGATTATGGCGTCGCACTTCGCGCGCTCGGCCATCGCGTAGTCGTTGTAGTACAGTTCGCAGTCCGGGTCGGCCTCGTGCGCGAAGCGGAACGCCAGCTCGATGTAGTCGTCGCCGATGGCGCGCCTCCACCCGCAGTCGCGAAGCGTGCCGTCCTCCATCCAGGCTTCGTTGACGACGTCCCAGCCGTATATCCGCCCCCGGTAGCGGCCGACGACAGTCATAATGTGGCTGCGCAGGTTTTCGATCGCCTCTTCGCGCGGCAGCGGCGTTCCGTCGGCGGCGGTGTGCATCCACGCTGGCGTCTGCATGTGCCAGACGAGGCAGTGGCCGATGATCCTCATCGCGTTGCTCTCGCCGAATTCGACGAAGCGGTCGGCGTCGGAGAAATCGTACTCGCCATTCCCCTTCAGCAGACGCTCGGGCTTGAGCTCGTTCTCCGGCGTGATCGTGTCGAACGTGCCGGTTATCGCCTCGAGTTCGGCGGCCGAGCGCGTATCGGGGTGGATCAGCCGGCGGTCGAGCGTCGTGCCGAACCTGAAATACGGTCTTGCGGCGTCCTTGAGGCCGGCGCCGATATCCTGCGCGACGGCGAGACCGGCCGCCAGGGCGGCAAACAGCGCGAGTGTTGCTTTTGTCGTCATTTCTCTTTTCCTTTCTGCGCGGCTGCGCTCACGGAACCGGGACTTCCGAAAGTACCCTGTCGATGATCGCGTCGGAGGTTATGTTCTCCGCCTCCGCCTCGTAGGTGAGAAGCACGCGGTGGCGCAGGACGTCGTGGGCGACCTCCTTCACGTCCTGCGGCGTCGCGTAGGCGCGGCCGTGGAGCAGCGCGTTGCCGCGCGCCGCGAGGTTGAGCGCCAGCGTCGCGCGCGGCGAAGCGCCGTTCTGGATGTATTCTCCGCGCTCGCGCGTCTTGAAGACGATGTCGAGGATGTAGTCGCCGACCTTCTCGTCGCAGTAGACGCATTTCAGCGTCTCGCGCAGGGTCGTTATCGCCTCCGGCGTGCAGACGTTTTTCGCCTCCGGCCGCTCGGAATTCTCGGCGAACCGCTGCATTATCCGGCGCTCGTCCGCCTTCGACGGCGTCTCGACGAGGCACTTGAACATGAACCGGTCGACCTGCGCCTCGGGCAGCGGATACGTCCCCTCCTGCTCGAGCGGATTCTGGGTCGCCAGCACGAGGAACGGATCGGGCAGCCGCCACGTCTCTTCGCCGATCGTGACCTGGCGCTCCTGCATCGATTCCAGCAGCGCCGACTGCACCTTCGCCGGCGCACGGTTGATCTCGTCCGCCAGCAGCAGATTGGTGAAGACCGGCCCCTTCTTCGGGGTAAACTCCCCCGTCTTCGGCGAATAGACGAGCGTCCCGACCACGTCGGCCGGCAGCAGGTCGGGCGTGAACGAGATGCGTTTGAAATCCAGTCCGAGGACTTTCGCGAGCGTGTTGCACGAAAGCGTCTTCGCCAGCCCCGGCACGCCTTCGAGCAGGATGTGCCCGTCGGTGACGAGCGCCAGCACGAGCCGGTCGACGAGCTTCTCCTGCCCTACAACCACCCTGCCCATTTCCTCGCGTATCCGCGCAACGAGCTCCTTCTGCGCGGCTATCGTGTTCGTCGCCTCCTTGAGGTCCATTTCAGCATTCTCCTTTCATGATGTCTTCTATGATCTTCGCCGTCGCGCTCCATCCCGACTGGCGGATGCGCTTCAGCTCCATCGAAATCTTTATCCTCTTCATGTCCGCCCCGGCGTCGCCTCTCGCCGGCAGTTCGCCCTGCATCCTGCGCAAACGCCGCGCCCACAGCACGCGCACGCAGTCCTGCAGTATCTCGACCGGCTCCAGCTCGCACGACGACGGCCAGTCGACGCCTATCAGCGTCGCGTCGTACCAGCCGCGCTCGCGCGCGGAAAGCCCCGCCGCGAACTTCTCCGTCGCGCCATCCGAGCCGCTCGCCGAGTCTTCGCGCCACGCCTGCACGAAACGCTGCGAAAAACCGCACGCGAAAACCGAATCCGGCACGAAGCGGTCCACGATGCCGCGTATCTCGCCGGCGTCCGGCGAATGGACGTTCGCGGACAGAAACTGCAGAAACGCCATCTCCTCCTTCGGCGGCGCGATCGCCTCCGCCGCGTCGCCGCCGGGCATGCTTTCCGCGTCCGGCACGGCTGCGGCCTCGCCGCCGTCCTCCTCCGTCTCCGCCTCCGGCGCCGTATCGCGCCGTTCCGGCTTCGTGCGCGAAAGCTCCTCGTTCACAGCCGAAGCCGGCAGCCCCAGCAGCTTCGCCGCCTCGTTCGCCATGCTCGCGCGCATCACCGCGTTCGGACACGCCGCGATCGTCGACAACAAAGCCTTCGAGATGCGGTTTACCGCGTCGATGGATGCCGGGTTGCGCTCCTTGCCGCGCTCGACCCCGAACTGGAAATGGACGATTGATTCCGCGGCGTCGAGAATCTTGCGGAACCCTTCCGCCCCATGCTTGCGCAGAAACGAATCCGGGTCTTCACCGTCCGGCAGCCGCGCGATCCGAACCGGCATCTCCGCGGCGAGCATGAGCCCGGCCGTGTGTATCGCCGCCTTGTGTCCGGCCGCGTCGTCGTCGAAGGCGAGAACCGCCGCGTCGGCGACCCGCTTGAGCGCCTTCACGTGCTCTTCGGTGAACGCCGTCCCCTGCGAAGCGACCGCGACCGGAAAGCCGCACGAGTGCAGACGTATCGTGTCGATCTGGCCCTCGCAGACGATCGCTTCGCGGTTCGGTGACTTCGCGATGTTGGCCGCCGCCTTGTCGAACCCGAAAAGCACCTTCGACTTCTTGAATATCTCCGTCTCCGGCGAATTGACGTACTTGCCGGAGTTTTTGCTCGCGACCAGCTGGCGCCCGGAGAACGCGACCACGCGCCCTTGGCGGTCGCGGATCGTGAAGATCAGCCGCCCGCCGAACCGGTGGTACCAGCCGCCGCCGGCGCGCGAGGGCGCCTTCACCACCCCGGCCGCCTCCAGCTCCTCCGTGCCGTAGCCGTACTTCTCCGCCCACTTCAATATCGCCGACGCCCCCTGCATCGCGTAGCCGATCAGAAACTCTTCCTGCACCTCGTCCGAAAGATCGCGCGAAGCGAGATATTCGCGCGCCGCCTGCGCCTCTTTCGTCTTCTTTAGGCACCGGCGGTAGAACTGCGCCAGCTCCGCCATCAGCGCGTAAAGCCGGTTGCGCCGGCCGTATTCGCGATCTTCCGTCTCTTCGAGCTTGATCCCGCACCGCTCCGCCAGCTTCTTCACCGCCTCGACGAACGAAAGCCCCTCCTGCTTCTGCACGAACTTTATCGCGTCGCCCGACTCTCCGCAGCCGAAACAGTGGTAGAAGCCCTTGGCCGAATTGATGTTGAAGCTCGGCGTCTTCTCGTGGTGGAACGGACAGCACGCTTTCGCATTCGAACCGGCGCGTTTGAGCCGCAGGCCGTACGACTCCGCCAGATCGGCGAGATCGATGCGGGATTTGATCTCTTCGACTGCCGCTTCTGTTATTCCGCGCGCCATCAGGCCAGCGACGCGAGCTTCCCGGCCAGTCCCGTGTAGCCGGCCGGCGTCAGCTTCATGAGCCGGGTCTTGTCCTCTTCCGGCAGCGGCAGTCCGGCGATGAATTCGCGCATGGTCTGCGCCGTGACCCGGCGCCCGCGCGTAAGCTCCTTGAGCCGCTCGTACGGATGGTCCATCCCCGCCTTGCGCATCACCGTCTGCACCGGCTCGGCCAGAACCTCCCAGTTCGCGTCGAGATCGGCGGCGAGGCGCTCGCGGTCGAGCTCCAGCTTCCCGAGCCCCTTCAGCGTCGAACGCACCGCGATCAGCGTGTAGCCGAACCCGACGCCCATGTTGCGAAGCGTCGTCGAATCGGTCAGATCGCGCTGCATGCGCGAAACCGGCAGCTTCCTCGCCATGTAGCCGAAAATCGCGTTCGCAAGCCCGAGATTGCCCTCGGAGTTTTCGAAGTCGATCGGATTCACCTTGTGCGGCATGGTCGACGAGCCGATCTCGCCCTTGACCGCGCGCTGCTTGAAGTAGCCCAGCGAAACATACATCCACACGTCACGGTCGAAATCGAGAAGCACCGAATTCCAGCGCTGTATCGCGTCGAAAAGCTCGGCGATCCCGTCGTGCGGCTCGATTTGGGTCGTCAGGCGGTTCTGGCGCAGCCCCAGCGACTCGATGACATTGCGCGCGAGCGCCTCCCAGCGCACTTTCGGATACGCCGCCAGGTGCGCGTTGAAGTTGCCGACCGCCCCGTTCATCTTCGCCGGCATCACCAGCCGGTCGATCTCGTCCGCCTGGCGTCCGAGCCGCGCCGCCGCGACAGCCAGCTCCTTGCCGACCGTCGTCGGCGAAGCCGGCTGCCCGTGCGTGTGCGCGAGCAGCGGCTCCCGCGCGTACTGCGTCGCCATCGCCGCGATCTGCGCGCGACACTCCTCCATCGCCGCGCGAAGTATCTTCTTGCCGTCGCGCAGCATCAGCGCGTGGGACATGTTGTTGATGTCCTCGCTCGTGCAGGCGAAATGGATGAATTCCGCGCGGCCGGCGAGCGCGGTGCCGGCGACCTTCTCCTTCAGAAAGTACTCGACCGCCTTGACGTCGTGGTTCGTCGTGCGCTCGATCTCCTTCACCCGCGCGGCGTCCTCGACCGAGAAGCCCTCCGCTATCGCCCGCAGCGCCTTGCGCGCCGGTGCGGAAAGCGGCTTGCACTCCGCGATCTCCTTCGCGTCGCACAGCGCCTCCAGCCACGCGCACTCCACGAGTACGCGGCGCTTCACCAGCCCGTATTCGGAAAAAACCTCGCGCAGCTCCCTGCACTTGTCGGCGTAGCGCCCGTCGATCGGAGAGACCGCAGTAAGCATATCGTTGTTCATAGCGCAAGTATTATATCATATTTGGACGCCTCCGTGGGCATGAAGCCGCCCGAAACATCGTCAGTCCCAGACAGCCGTCACGCCCTTCAGCCCGTTCGTAGGGGCTCGCGCCAAGATGCACCTCGCGCTCCGCGACCATGGCCTGGTCGTATATCTTTGCGAGGATAGCCGGAAAGGCCTTCTCTTTCTCTCGTATGAGCAGTTGCACGATTTCTCCGATTAGTGTATCATATGCGTCGCTTTGGTTCATGGTGTCTCCTTTCAGTTGTGGAACCAAAAGAATACCACGAACCGGCGCCGAACACCACCCCTCGGGGTGGTGTTCCTTTCTTCTATGGAATTGTTATAAGCAATGGCCACTATTCCGACAGCAATTCTTTTTCTGCCCTATCTCTCTCTTTGTCTTGTCCGAGAACCGTTGTTAAATTTGGCACTTTCTTGGGTATCTACCTGCCAATTTTCGGTGAAATACAACTTTCTATCGGTGGCAAATCCTTTTATATTCCAATCCCCATTTGTATCGTCTTTTCTGCCTATGTCATTATACTGAAATACAACTCGATCGCATTTATCGGCTCCAATTCGCCACGACGCGAAAAAATTTCTGGTTGACACAATACATCGACAATCTCCTTTTGAAACAGACTCATCTTCTTGATTTTCAATCGACAACGACACTGGCTCATGACACAACTGTGAATGAAACAAACAAGACCCTCTTTGATCACACGCAATGGTAAATTTATCGTCAGCATAAACGATGCGGTATCCAAATCGTTCGACATCATCCCCTAGATGCTCTGACATAGACCGTCTGCGCTCATGAAGCGCATATGTCCGACGCCAAGTTATGTAAAACATCCGCACAGCTAAAACATTTAGCACAACTGATAAAAAGGCCGTGATATAAAGCAAGCGTCGCATATTCAACCTCATAACCTCATCGCATCGGAATCTTTCGCACCGGTCGCTCTTTCCCGGATATTGACGGACATGCGAATTGTTCGGTTTCCCGGTCATAATCATTATTTAAACACCAATTCCCATCTCCAAGGACGTCCCGCCACACGTCTCCATGCGAATTTTCAAATCTGAAATCCATCTGGTTGCCAAAATCGTCCTGACTCCATTCGAGGACATCGGCACCCAACCGAAGCCGGAATCTTCGGCTCGCATTGTCTTTGTCTGACACGGGGAAACAACCAGCAAACATTCCTCCGCCCGGCATGGTTCTTGATAAAGCGCAAAAACCAATATCGTTTGTAAGTATGCAAAACATCATCTTTTTGTCGCCGCCAAATTTTGCAGTCCTACGGCGGTCTAGATTGCAAGCGCGACTCATTTCCGCTTGCAAATCCACCACTCCGGATATCCACGCCGTAATCGGCGATATCAATATCGCATTTGCGGCAAGCGAAACGGCCAGCAGAATATCGGCGCTACGACTCATTTCAGAACAGCTTTCGCCTCTCGAACATATAAATCTCGCCCATGGATTCGACTTCCTTTGCGCCGTCGGAATCCACCCGAAGCACAGGAAGCCCGTTGTATTGCATCAAAAAAGAAGTTTCATGAAAATCGCCTCCGTCCTCGCGCAAGCAGGACAGCAAAAGATTGCCGTACTGGAAATTGCAGATATATCTATTCGTGCCGACATCAGATCTGGATAATTGCCAAACCGCAATCTTGTCTCCACCCAACTCCCGATAGAGCAAAAAATCAAGATTCGCACCATCGCGATCTGCGGCATACACGACAGCACCGTCTGAGAGCCAAAGGCATTTCATTCCATATTCAATGTATTGCCGACCTGCCGTATCGCCGCGGCACACCTCCGCTCTGCGCCTCGCATCGACCGTATTGTTGATCCACATCCTGCCACAGCAAAAAAGCAACACCGCATTCGCGGAAAGCGACAAAACAATGACAAAGACTTTCGCCGCGCCGCTTCTGGATTTCGCACTGTTGTCACCGCCCCAGAACATCCATGGAAGAAGAAATGGAATGGCATACATAGAACACACAAGCCAAGTCAGATACGCCTGGCACACATCCCCACAAACGGAATCTTCTCGATTGGCGACCCGGGAAAGCAGCGTCAACACCACCGATGCCGTTATCAGCAATGCCAATACCGTTTTCTTCGCCCAACCGTCGCATCCACGCCATCTCTCTCCCGCACGGGCACGAATTGCATAGTGAATG
>JAGDAE010000204.1 GCA_017959645.1 Kiritimatiellia bacterium | reverse complement strand
TCCGGCGCCGGCGGCGGCGAAGAGCGAAGCTCCGGCCGCGGCGGCCGTGAAGGGGACGCCGGTTCCGGCGCCGCTGAACGGGACCTTCTACCGGTCGGACGCGCCCGGCAAGCCGCAGATGGCCGCCGACGGGGCGACGGTGAAGGCGGGCGACGCGGTGTGCGTCGT
Source organism: Kiritimatiellia bacterium (assembly GCA_017959645.1). Lineage (GTDB taxonomy): Bacteria > Verrucomicrobiota > Kiritimatiellia > RFP12 > UBA1067 > UBA1067. The sequence continues at coordinate 15,039 of JAGDAE010000204.1, read as the reverse complement.
CGAGGCGATGAAACTTTTCAATCCGATCAAGGCGCCGGCGAACGGCAAGATAACCTTCCTGGTCGAGCATGGCAAAAGCGTCGTCAAAGGGCAGCCGCTCGCGACGATCGAATAAACTGGAGCAGCAATGGCCGTCAAAACGAGAAACCCGAGAATTCTCATCGTCACGCCGGAGATAACCTATCTTCCGGAGGGGATGGGCAACCTCGCCGGCAAGATGTCGGCGAAAGCCGGCGGAATGGCCGATGTTTCGGCGTCGCTGGTATCGGCGCTGCACGTGCTCGGCGCCGACGTGCACGTAGCGCTGCCGCACTACCGGCGGATGTTCCATGTCGAGACCGCGCAGCTCGTCGCGGCGGAACTGCGCAAGTACAAGAGCCACCTGCCGGACGAACGCATCCATCTCGCCGAGGACCGCTGCTTCTACTACCGCGACACCGTCTACGCCCAGGGCGACGGAAACGTAAAGCTCGCGCTCGCGTTCCAGCGCGAGGTGATAAACAACATCATACCGCACGTCCAGCCGGACCTGATACACTGCAACGACTGGATGACCGGGCTGATACCGGCGGCGGCGCGGCGCGAAGGGATACCGTGCCTGTTCACCGTCCACAACATACACACGCAGAAGCTCACCCTGTCGCAGATTGAAGATGCCGGCATCGACGCCGCCGAGTTCTGGTCGAACCTCTACTACGCCTATCCGCCCTACAACTACGAGGAGTCGCGCAACGGCAATCCGATCGACCTGCAGGCGTCCGGCGTGTTCGGGGCGCACTTCATCAACACCGTTTCGCCGACGTTCCTCAAGGAGATCGTCAACGGGTGGCATTCTTTCATCCCCGATTCGATCCGCAGCGAAATCCGGAACAAGTTCAACGCCGGTTGCGCGGAGGGCATTCTGAACGCGCCGGATCCGGCGGACAATCCGGCGACCGACGACAAGATACCGTTCAAGTACGGTCCTGAAAACCATCGCGAGGCGAAGCGGAACAACAAACTCGCGCTGCAGCACGCGCTGGGTCTCGAGGAGAATCCCGACGCGCCGCTTTTCTTCTGGCCTTCGCGCCTCGACCCGGTGCAGAAGGGGCCGCAGCTGCTGACCGACATAACCTACCGCTTCCTCGACAAGTACCGCGAAAGCGGCGCGCAGCTGGCGATAATCGCGAACGGACCCTACCAGCAGCCGTTCTGGGACATCAGGGAGTTTCACGGCCTGCAGTCGCGCATAGGAGTGCACAATTTCGACGGGCGGCTCTCGCAGCTGGGCTTCGCCGGCAGCGATTTCACGCTCATGCCTTCGCTTTTCGAGCCGTGCGGCCTGCCGCAGATGCAGGCGCCGATCTACGGGTCGCTGTCGATCGCCCACAATACGGGCGGACTCCACGATACGGTCGAGCCGCTCGATTGCGGAAAGTCCACCGGCAACGGCTTCGTCTTCGACACCTACGATTCCGGCGGACTTTTCTGGGCGATGGACCGCGCGATGGATTTCTACGCGCTGCCGGCGGAAACGCGCGAACGCGAAATCTCGAGGATAATGACCGAATCTCTCAGGCGTTTCAACCACGAGGCGTGCGCCAGAGAATACATCAAACTCTACGAGAGGATGCTGGACCGTCCACTCGTCCGCGGGGAGGCCGGCAATGGCGCATCTGCTGGATGACGGATATCTCAAGCCCTACGAGGCGGCGATACGCGGACGCGCGAAGCGTGCGCTCGAACGCATAGCGTCGCTTACCGGCGGGAAGGTGCCGCTGGCCGACTGGGCGAGCGCCCACGAATACTACGGGCTCCATCGCGTGCACGGCGGATGGGTGTTCCGCGAGTGGGCGCCGAACGCGACGAGCATGTGGCTCGTCGGCGATTTCTCCGGATGGAAGATCGATCCGCGTTTCGAATGCTTCAGGGTGCCCGGCACCGACGTGTGGGAGCGGCGCATTCCGGCGAAAGCGATAAAACATGGCGACAACTACCGGCTTGAAGTGCGCTGGGAGGGCGGCAACGGCGAGCGTATCCCGGCGTTCGCGCGCTACGTGACGCAGGATCCGGACACGAAGCTCTTTTCGGCGCGCGTGTACAGGTCTTCCTACAGATGGAAGAATTCCGCGCCTCCGCGGCCGGCGCATCCGCTGATCTACGAAGCCCATGTCGGCATGGGCGGGGAGGACGCAAAGGTCTCGACCTACGCCGAGTTCCGCGACAGCGTGCTTCCGCGCATAAAGCGCGCCGGTTACAACACGGTGCAGCTCATGGCGATAATGGAACATCCGTATTACGGGTCGTTCGGATACCATGTAAGCTCTTTCTTCGCCGCTTCGTCGCGCTTCGGGACGCCTGACGATCTGAAGAGCCTCGTCGATGCCGCGCACGGCATGGGGCTTCGCGTAATCATGGATCTGGTCCATTCCCATGCGGTGAAAAACGAGCGCGACGGGCTTTCCCGCTTCGACGGAACCGATTACCAGTATTTCCATTCCGGCGAGAAAGGCTGGCACCGCGCGTGGGACAGCCGGTGCTTCGACTACGGCAAGACGGGTGTAATCCATTTTCTGCTCTCGAACTGCCGGTTCTGGCTTGACGAGTACCGCTTCGACGGCTACCGCTTCGACGGGGTCACTTCGATGCTGTTCTGGGACCACGGCCTGGGCGACGCCTTCACCAACTATGGAATGTATTTCAACGGCTCGGTTGATGACGACGCATGGGTGTATCTGCAGCTGGCCAACCGGGTGATCCACGCGGTGCGGCCAGACGCGGTCACGATCGCCGAAGACGTTTCGGGAATGCCCGGCGTCGCCGCGCCGGTCGCCGACTGCGGAATCGGATTCGACTACCGCATGGCGATGGGCGAGCCCGATTTCTGGTTTCGTCTCGCCGAAAAGACGAGCGACGAGGACTGGCCGATGGAAGGGATCTTCCGGGAACTTACGAACAAGCGTGCCGAGGAAAAAGTCGTCTCCTACGTAGAGAGCCACGATCAGGCGCTTGTCGGCGGCAAGACGTTCTTCTTCCAGCTCGCGGACGCCGCGATCTACTGGGGAATGGGCGCCGGGCAGAGCCTTATCGAGGTCGAGCGGGCGATCGCGCTGCACAAACTCGCGCGGCTGGCGACGCTCGCGCTCAACGGCGGCGCATACCTGAACTTCATGGGCAACGAGTTCGGGCATCCCGAATGGATCGACTTTCCGCGAGAGGAAAACGGATGGAGCTACAGCCACGCTCGGCGGCAGTGGTCGCTGAGAGACGACCCGTCGCTGCGCTTCCGCCAACTCGCCGATTTCGACGAGGCGATGATAAAGGCTTTCTCCGGTTCCCGCGCGCTGTTCGGAAACTGCGCGTTCGACGCCAAGCCGGCGAAACTCGTCGCCAACGAAGGCGACAAGGTTCTCGCGTTCCTGCGCGGCGACATGGTGTTCGTGTTCAATTTCAGTCCGGCCTGCTCGTATGCCGACTACGGGATTCTCGTGCCGCCGGGAAGCGACTGGGAGCTCGTGCTCGACAGCGACGAGCCGCGTTTCGGCGGACAGGGGCGCATCATTCCGGGCCAGATATTCTCGCCGTCGCTCGTTCTCGACCGCGGCGAAATAGTGCAGCAGATAAAAGTCTATCTACCCGCCCGCACCGCGATGGTGCTCAAGCATCGCGCGTGACGCGCCGGGGGACGCGTGTTCATCCTCAATAAAATCGTCTTCGCGGTCTCGAATCCGTTGTTGGTCGCGATTCTTGCGCTTGCCGCGTCGCTGGCGGCGAGGCGTTTTCGCCGTCTTTCGGCGGCCTTGGTCGCGTTCTCGGTCGTCTGGCTCTGGGCATGGTCGACGAAGGCGATGTACATCGCTGTCGGCGGCTGGCTTGAGCGCCCCTACGCCAAATATGCGACGCGCGCGGATTTCGCCGCATCCGGCGAGGAAACGTGGGGGCCCTCGGCCGCAGAATGCCCGGACGCGGACGCGATCGTCGTTCTCGGCGGCGGAATGGGATGCCACACGAACGGCTGCCCGTATGCGGACATGGCCGCGCCCGCCGACCGCGTGTGGCATGCGGTGCGTCTTTACCGTGTAGGCAAAGCGCCGCTCGTCGTCTGCTCGGGATTCAGCGACGAATGGTCGACGAAACCGCTGCTCGAAGATTTCGGGGTTCCGGATTCCGCGATGATTTTCGAGACGGCTTCGCGCAACACCGAAGAGAACGCGCGGTTCGTAAACGCCATGCTGCGCGAAAAAGGCGTATCGAAGATTCTTCTCGTCACTTCAGCCTGGCATATGCGCCGAAGCGTCCTCATGTTCGAGAAATACGCGCCGGATCTCGAAGTCATGCCATGCGCGACCGATTTCGAGGCGACGATGGCGAAGATGCATCCCGACGGGATTCGCTTCAATGCTTTCTTTCCGGACCCGGACAGTTTCGGCCGCAACTGCACGGTGTTCAAAGAACTGCTGGGTCTCGCCGGCTACACGCTTTTCCGGTGAGCTGACGGCATATCGCTTTTCGCACCCCCCGTCGAGCGAAAAATATGGTATAATACACGGAAATGGCCGCATAGCGCATTTGCGGCCGGACAAGGAGACAAGATGAAAATCGTTATAGCTTCAGACCACGGCGGATTTGAAATGAAAACGGTGCTGGCAAAGGCGCTCGCGGAGGGGTTTGCCGTAATCGACCGCGGTCCGTCGGACAAGACGGCCTGCGACTATCCCGACTACGCGGACGCCGTGGCGCTCGACGTGGCGTCGGGGGCTGCGGACTTCGGCGTTCTGGTGTGCAGGACCGGCGCCGGGATGTCGATGGCGGCGAACCGGTTCCAGAACATCCGTGCGGCGATCTGCCGCACCACCGACGACGCGACGGTGACGCGCCAGCACAACGGCGCGAACGTGGTTTGCATCGGGGCCGATCTGGTCAGCGTGGAATATGCGCTCGAGATCGTGAAGACATTCGTTTCAACGCCGGTTGACGAGAGCGAGCGGCATGTGCGCCGTCGCATGAAGGTGGAGCGCGCGCAGCGGCTGTCCGACGCGTCGGGGCTGCTCAAGGACGATCCGGAAGTGTTCGAGGCGATCGTGGCGCAGACCCGCCAGGAAGACACGGAGATCAACCTCATCGCCTCCGAGAACACGTCGTCGCGCGCCTGCCGCGAGGCGGCGGGCAGCGTGTTGATGAACAAGTACGCCGAGGGGTATCCGGGCAAGCGGTGGTATTCGGGGTGCCTGCCGGTCGACGCGGTGGAGGAACTGGCGCGCCGGCGCGCATGCGAACTTTTCGGCGCGGAGCACGCGAACGTGCAGCCGCACTGCGGCTCTTCCGCGAACATGGCGGTCTATTTCGCGATGCTGCAGCCGGGCGATACGATAATGTCGCTGTCGCTCGACCAGGGCGGGCACCTCTCGCACGGTTCGGCGGTCAACTTCTCGGGCAAGCTCTACAACATCGTTCCGTACACGGTCGACAGGACGAGCGAGATGCTCGATTACGACGCGATCGAGCGGCAGGCGATGGAGACGAAGCCGAAAATCCTGCTCACGGGAGCTTCGGCGTATCCGCGCAAGATAGATTTTAGGCGCATCCGCGAGATTTGCGACAAGGTCGGATGTCTCATGATGGTCGACATGGCCCATATAGCAGGACTCGTGGCCGGCGGCGCACACGAATCGCCGGTTCCCTACGCCGATTTCGTAACCACCACGACGCACAAGACGCTCGGCGGGCCCCGGGGCGGCATGGTTCTCTGCAAGGAGAAGTATGCGAAGGCGATCGACTCGGCCGTCTTCCCCGGCATGCAGGGCGGACCGCTCGAGAACATCATCGCGGCCAAGGCGGTGTGTTTCAAGGAGTGGATGGGCGGAGAGAAAAAGGACTACGCCAGGCAGATTGTCGGAAATTGCGCGGTGCTATGCGCGACGGTAAAAGACCGGGGGTACAGGATCGTCTCGGGAGGAACCGACAACCACCTGTTCCTCGTGGATGTCAAATCCACTAAGGGCATAACTGGCAAAGCCGCCGCCGCCGCGCTTGACGCAGCCGGAATCGTCGTCAACAAAAACACGATTCCGTTCGATTCCGAATCGCCTTTCAACACATCCGGCATACGCGTCGGGACGGCTTCCGTCACCACTCGCGGAATGAAAGAGCCGGAAATGATCAAGATCGGAACTTGGATCGCCGATGTTCTCGACGACGTGTCGAACACTGCGGTCCAGGAGCGTGTGAAGCGCGAAGCGAAGGAGCTGGCGGCGAAGTTCCCGGTGCCGTGATGCCGAAGGTCGCTGTAGTCGGTGTGACGGGGCGCACGAACGCCGGCAAATCGACGCTCGTAAACGCTCTGGTCGGGGAGAAGATTTCGATCGTCTCCCCCGTCGAGCAGACTACGCGCAACACGATCAGGGGAATTGCGGCGGACGAACGCGGCCAGCTCGTCCTTCTCGACACACCGGGATTGCACAAGGCGGTCGGGACGCTCGGTTCGCTGCTGAACCGCATGGCGCGCAGAAGCGCCGCCGGCGTAGACATCCTTTGCGTCGTTTTCGATGCCTCCGAAGCTCCGCAGCTGGAGGACATAGGGTGGATGAACCGGATCGCCAAAGAGCGTCCGGAAAAAGTGGTCTTCGTTCTCAACAAGTGCGACCGCGAGCCGTTCTTCGAGACAATGTACCGCGATGCCTGGAAGGAGGAGAATTCGGACGTCTCCCCACACTGGCTCAAGATTTCGGCGCTTGGCGGACAGGGAATCGAAGATGTCCTCGGAACGCTGTTCGGACTTGCAGAGGAAGGGGAGAAACTTTTCGACGACGATATAGTCACCGACTATCCGCGCAAGTTGACGATCGCGGATTCGATCCGCGAAAAATTCCTGGCGACGCTGCGAGACGAGCTTCCGCACGAAATCGGCATCGTGGTGAAGAAGATAGACGAAAGCGGCAGGGGATGGAAGGTGTCCGCCGACGTGCTGGTGAAACGCGCGTCCCAAAAGCCGATCGTCATCGGCCGCGGGGCATCGACCGTCAAGAATGTGCGCAAGGCGGCGGAGAAGGAACTCTCCGAGATATTCGGAGTCAGGGTGTCGCTCGAAATCTGGGTGCGCGTCGAGCCGAAGTGGACCGAAAACCGGCGGCTGCTGGCGGAAATGGGCTATCTCGGAGACCTGGTGTGAGGCGGCTTTCCGCGATATTCTGCGTACTTGCGGCGCTGGCGGCGTCCGGCGAGGACGAACTTTCGATCGCGCGCGAAGCGTTGCGCGACGGGCTTTTCGAAATCGCGGTCGCGCATGCCCGCAGGGTTCCGGGCGCAGAAGCGTCGCTGATCGAAGCGGAGTGCCTCGCCCGCAGAGGGAAATGGAGCGAGTTGGCCGCGTTCGCGAGCGAACCGGCCGGAGCGGAATGCGAAGAGTTGGCGTACTACAGGGCTTTGGCGCTTTTCGAGACGGGAGATCTCGAAAATTCACGGCTTGCGATCGAAGGGATTGATTTCGCCGATCCGGCGCATGCCCAGCTCGCACGCCGTCTGAAATCGCGCATCGCGTTGCGTCTCGATGGCGCTCCGGCGGCGCTCGAAATTCTCGGTTCCGGGACGGAGAACGAAGGCGATTTCGAGACCAAGATGCAAGTCGCATCGTTGCTGGCGGCCACCGGAGACGCCGCCGGGGCGTCGAATTTCTGGTACGAGGTCGCACACGGCGGCACGAATGTCGACGAACGCGTCCGCATCGTCGCGGCGGCCAATCTGGGCGACACCGGAATTCTGAAGGATCTGCACGTCGGCGCGGATTCGGCGGCGGCGCGACGCTCCGCCGGATTGTGGCTTGGGCGACTGCTCATGGAATCGGCCGCGACCTACGATGATGGCGCGTCGATCGTTCGCGCGCTGGTGCGCGACGCGCCCGACGCCGAAGACGCGAAAGAGAGCTTCGGGGCGATCGCCTCGTCCGCCGTGGCGCTCGGCCGCTACAAAGAGGCTCTCGACGTGTATGCGGAGATGATCGCCGCCTGGCCCGATTCCGTCAAGTCGTGCGCGATGAACTCAGGCCGGGGCGTGGCTTTCGCGATGACTGGGAAGACGACGGAGGCGCTGGAGGCGTTCGCGAAGGCGGAGGAACTAGCCGAGTCGGCAGACGCCAAGGCGGTGAATGCCGTGCGGCGCGGCGATGCGCTGTCGTCGGCGGGCGAAAACGATAGGGCGATGGACGAATACCGCCGCGCGATCGAAAAGTATCCGGACGCGCCGGCTTCGCGCAAGGCGGCGGAACTGCTGGCGCACCGGGAGCGTGAAAAGCGCGGAAGGCAACTCTACCGCGAATACCGTTTCGACGAAGCACAGGAGATTTTCGAGGCGATGGCCGCGGAAGATCCTTCGCAGAAAGACCGTATGGAATATCTGGCCGCGCTTTGCTGCTACGGGCGGGGATTGGACGGCGAGGCGGAACGCCGGATGACGGCGCTGCGTTCGGCCGCGGTCGCGCCGGGGATGCGCGCCGAGGCGACGCTGTGGCTCGCCAGATACGACTTTAACTGCCGCCGCTGGCAGGAGGCGGCGGATATGTTTCTCGCTTCGGCTGGACTCGAATCCGGGACCGGTCGCGCACCGGAATCGATGCTGTGGGCTGCGAAAGCATGGTTCTCGGGCGGCGATTTCGGCAAGACGATACAGACTACGACCGCGCTGGCCGAAAAATATCCGGCTTCTCCGTGCTGCGGCGAGGGGCTGATTCTGCAGGCCGAGGCGCTTGTGGAAACGGCCAGGTTCGACGAGGCTATACTGGTGCTTGACAGGGCGTTGCTGTGCGACGGACTAACACGCGAAAGGGCGGTTTTCGCGAATCTGCTCCGCGCCGACGCGCTGTTCGGAATGGGCGCCGACAACCCTGAGCTTTACCGGCGCGCGCTCGAGTCGTACATGGGGCTGCGCAACGACGAGACGACCGACGCCGGCAGACGCATCTTGATTTCGTTCCGCATCGCGCGCACGCTCGAAAAACTCAAGCGCATGGACGAGGCGATCGAAGGATACTATGTCGATGTCGTTCTCGCGTATCGCGACGGGGCCGCGCGCGGAGAACGGTTCGACGACGACGTGCGTTCGGCATTTTCCCGCGCGGCATTCCGCCTCGCCGAGGAATTCGCCGGAAGGGGAAACGATTTCCAGGCGATCAGCGTACTGGAACTGGTCAAGACGAGCGACGCGCCGGCCGCCACCGAGGCGGCGAAACGGATCGAGCGCCTTAAAAGAAAAGGAGATGTGCCGTGACACTTGCAGGCGGACCCGTATTCTGGATGCTCGTGGTGCTGTCCATCGCGGCGCTGGTCGTCTTTTTCGAACGTTTTTTCGAATTGAGGCGCGCACAGATTGATTGGCAGGATTTCATGAAGGGAACCCTCAACCTGCTCGAAGGTGGCAATGACTCCGAAGCGCTGGCGATCTGCGAAGACACCCAGGTTCCGGTCGCCAACGTTGTCGCGGTGGCGATCAGAAACCGGAGCGCGTCGGCCAGAGTGCTCAGGGACGCCGTCGATTCGCAGGGTAGAGCCGAGATCGGCCGTCTCGACCGGCGGCTGGCATCGCTCGCGGTCATCGGGCAGATATCGCCGGCGGTCGGGTTGCTTGGCGCCCTGATCGGGTTTGCAAAGACCGTGATGCTCGTCAATTCCGGCGAAATCGTTTCGCGTATCGCGCTGCTTTCCGACGCGATGGAGGCGATCGTGCCGGCCGCCATCGGTCTAGTTCTTTCCATAACCGTGGCTGTGATGTACACATCGCTGCGTACGCGTCTCGACCGCATCGTAGTCGAACTCGAGACCGCCGCCAGCCAGATTCTCGGCTATATCGCCACCGCGGAGGCGAAGAAGTGACGAACTCGTGGAGATGGGCGCCAGCGAGATCGCTCGGAATCTGGCGGCACGGCCCGGGTTGGCTGCGTCCGTTTCTGGTCGTGGCGCCATGGCTGACGCTGTTCGTGCTGCTACTGATGTTCCTTTTCATCGGCGGGACGATGACCGTCAGGCCGGGCATGGCGTTCGACCTGCCCGACGGCGGCGGCTTTGCCGACGATGAACCGACATCGCTGGTGGCGCTGATCGCACCGGCGGCAAACGGGGATTTCGTGTTTTTCGATGACGCGCGCTATTCGCTGGACGAATCGCCGTCGCGCGAACTTCTCGGGCGCCATCTGGCAGAAAGGACGGCGGCTTCTCCCGATCGCGCGGTGCTCGTTTTCGTCGATCGCGCGGTTTCGAGCGGACGGCTTATGGATTTTGCCGCGCTAGCGCGCGGAAGCGGGGTGGAAAGACTGCTTTTCGCGGAGAAGAAGGAGATGCCGGCCAGATGAGACGCTTGCGCCACGAAATCGCGATGCTCTCGATCGTGCTGACGGTTCCGGCCATGCTGGCGCTGGCGTTCCCGTTCGAGGCGCTGGATTTCAAGCCGTCCGCCGCGGCGTCCGTTTCCGCGGCAAGCCCGGTCTGCGCGTTCGTTTCCGTCGCCGCGGCCGAACAGGCGAAAATATTCGCGTCGGCGAAATCGGCATGGCGCATCGGCGGCGGACCTGCCGGCGTCGCGTTCTCGCTCGGAGAACTGCCGGACATGCCCCCGGCGGTCGCGATGCGCGAAGTCGCGGCTTCCGCCGCGAAAAGCCGTCCGGAATACCGCCCGGCGCTTCTGCTTCCGAGCGTCGGCGCGCGCGCGCCGGAAAAACTGACTTCGTCCGGCGAGTCGCCGGATGTTGCGTTCGCCAGGGAAGAACTGCTGAAAATCGACTGAAAAAAAGGAATGCTGAAATGACCGAAAATGAAATTCTCGACGCCTTCAAAAATACCGGCGCGCTGCTGGAGGGCCACTTCGAGCTGCGCTCGAAACTCCATTCCGACCGCTATTTCCAGTGCGCAAACGTGTTGCGCTATCCGCGTATCGCCGCCTCGCTGTGCGAAGAGCTCGTGGCGCGGGCGAAAGAAGAATGTGATCTCGGAGCCGTCGACGGAGTTGTTTCGCCGGCTGTCGGCGGAATTCTGGTCGGACACGAAGTAGCCCGCGCGCTGGACGTCAAATGCGTCTTCGCCGAAAAGGTCCAAGGCGAGGGTGTCGATGCCAGCGGCAAACCCAACACGGTTCTCGCGATGCGCAGGTTCTCGTTCAAACCCGGCGAACGCTATGTGGTGGCCGAGGACGTGGTCACGAAAGGCGGCAGAGTGCAGGAAACCATCGATCTCGTGAAGAAGTCGGGATGCGAAGTCGCGGCGGTCTTGGTGCTTGTCGACCGTTCGTCGGGCTCTGTGAAGTTCGACGGCGTGCCGATGGTGTCGCTCATGAAGATGACTCCGGCCACATGGACCGCTCAAGACTGCCCGATGTGCAAGACTGGCGGCCGCCCGTCGCACCCGGGTTCGTGATCGCACAACCCGAGCAAATATGATATAATCCACCAATACACACCAAGGAGGACAGCGATGCGTGAACTTTTTATAGTCGGAGCCGGCGGATTTGGACGCGAGGCCGTGTGGACGGTCGAACGCATCAACAAGGCGTCGGTGCAGCCGCAGTGGAACGTGATCGGCTTCGCCGACGACGCTCCGGAAAAAGCGTCCGGAAACTTCGAGGGCTACCCGCTGCTCGGACCGGTCGACAAGGCGGCGAAGGATTATCCCGGCGCGTCGGTGTTCGTCGCAATCGGCGACAATTCGGTACGTGAGGAGATGTACAGGAAGCTGCGCGGATTCGATTTCCCGGCGTTTATCGATCCGTCGGCGCAGGTTTCGCCGACGACGGAATTCCATCATGGTACGTTCGTCGCGCCGGAGGCGGTGGTTTCGGTCGGAACGGAAATCGGCAAGTTCGTGATCGTGTCGGCTCGCGCCGCCGTCGGACACGATTCGTCGGTCGGCGATTTCTCGAACATCGGTCCCGGCGTGTCGCTTAGCGGACACACTTGCGTAGGAAAACGAGTGTTCATGGGCGCAAACAGCTGCACCGGATCTGGCGCGAATATTCCCGATGGCGCGACGATAGCCTGCGGGCAGGCGGTCGCCGGAAGCAGGAAACCGTGAAATGGGCGCTTTACAATCTGCTGTTCGCCGCTGCGTATCCGGCGCTGCTGCCGGGTTTTCTGCTGCGGATGGCACGTCGCGGCGGATATGCGGCCAGATTCGCCGACCGTTTCGCGCTGTACGGCGAGGGACGTTTTCCCTGCGCCGGGAGTTACGTCTGGATACATGCGGTTTCGGTGGGTGAGGTTCAAGTCGCCGGACAACTGATGCGCGAATGGCGCAAGGTCGAGCCGGATGTGAAGTTCTGCTTTTCCACAACCAGCTCGACCGGATGGAAAACGGCTGAGAAAGTCGTCTCGCCGGGAGATGTCCTGATCTACAACCCGCTGGATTTTCCGAATTTCGTCAAGAGCGCCGTAAAGACGATCCGTCCGCGCGCGATGGTTCTGACCGAAAGCGAAATCTGGCCGAATCTCATTCTCTGTCTCCGACGGCGAAACGTACCGCTGTTTCTCGTCAACGCCAGGGTGAGCGACCGTAGTGCGCCACGGTACCGTTTGGCGAAGTGGTTTTTTACGGACGTATTCAGGTGTTTTTCGCGTATTTTCGCGCAGTCCGACACTGATCGCGCACGGCTCGAGGCAGCCGGAGCCGATCCAGAAACCATCGAAGTTTCCGGCAGTTTCAAGTTCGATGCAGCGAGGCGCGACGCCGGCAAGGAGGAGGAACTGTCGCGGGGGGGCGGCGGCGGTCGCATTCTGCTCGGCGGCTCCACTTGGCCGGGCGAAGACGAAGTTCTGCTCGAGGCGCTCGGGGACTTGGACGGCGTGCGGCTCGTCATCGCTCCGCGGCATTTCGAAAAGGCGGACGCGGTCGAGGCAAATATCGCAAAGGCGGGATACAGATGCGTCAGGCGTTCGCGCGGCGATACGCCGTCGGGCGGCGGCAAAGAGGTTCTGCTCGCCGACACGACCGGGGAACTCATGGGGCTTTATGCGCTGGCCGACGTGGTGTTCGTAGGCAAGACGCTGTGCGCGCGCGGCGGACAGAACATGATCGAGCCGTGTCTTTGCGGCAAGCCGACGGTGGCGGGGCCGCATACCGAGAATTTCCGTCCGGTGATGAGCGATCTTCTCGCCGCCGGGGCGATCGTGCAGGCCGCCGACGCCGATGGGGTAAAGCGCGAAATCGCGCGGCTGTTTTCCGATCCTGCCTTGGCGGCCGGACTCGGCGCACGCGCCAAGGCGGCGGTTGATTCGCGGCGAGGGACGGTGCCGAGGTGCGTCGCGCGCATCAGGGAGACGATCGGATGAAGCGCAGGATTCCGTTTTTTGCGATGCTAGTTTTCGTTCTCGCGGTTGCGGGAACGGCGGTATGGTTTAGATTCAGGTCCGTTCCGGAATCTCCGCAAGAAACGGAATATTCGTACAGTCCGGCGGAGACGGCCTGTGCATTGATCGCCGCCGTGGAGAATCCGTCCGCTGCGTTGGTGTTCGCGGAGGGGAACGACATCTCAGCCGAAGTCGGATGTTTTTCGGCGCTCGGGATGGAGTGCGCGACGAACCGGGTCGACGGAGTCTACGATATCGTGTTTTCGCACGACGGCGGCAAAGCGGGGCTTGAAAACGTGACGGAAGACGGTGTTCTCGTCTGGCGCGTTGACATCGGGGAAACCGACGTCGCCGGATTCCGGAAGATCGTCGAGCGGTTTCCGTGCAAAGACGTCCATCTATGGATGGGCGGCATGACCGCATGGCTGCTCGCCGGCCGCCGCGAGGCGAAAAAGATTCCGCTCGACGCGATGCTCGATCTCTTCGTGCGCGAAGATGCGTACGAGACGCTGGCGTCGGCTGGAATATCGGCGCTTTCCGACGTTTTCGCCGGGTATGCCGGGACGCGCGAAGATTTCTCCGGCGCGTTCGAGGATGGCGATCTTTCGGCCGGGGCGAGGCCGGAGTTTTTCCTTACCCGGGAGATACCGCGCATCGGATGGATCGATTCCGGCGACGTCGACAAAGACATAGCCGAAGCGATTTTGCGCGAGATACGTTCGATGCAGGTGGTCAGGCGGCTGATTGTCGAGGGAGAGATGATGTCGGCGAACGGCGACCCGGACGGCGCGGTGGACGCATGGATGAGGGCGGCCAAGCGCAATCCGAACGATCTTTTCATCGGCGAGCGGATGGACCGCCTTTCCAGGAACGCTACGGCGTTTCTGCGGATCGGCAACGTCGCGGCCGCGGCAAAATGCTACGAGACGCAGGTGATAATACGTCCTGACGATGTCGCCGCGGTCTACAACTACGGAATATGTCTCAAGAAACTCGGAAAAAACGAAATGGCAAAACTCGCGCTCGAGAGGGCGAAGGAGATGGGAAAGTGAATACTACCGTCAAAATGTCGATGTCGGCGGCGGCGCTGTTTGCGCTTTGCGGATGTTTCGTGCTCAACCAGAGCGAATATCCGGCGGTGGAAATGTCGAACGTTGCAAGCGGCGCGGCGGTGCGGCTTTCGGGGTTCGACGCAACGGTTACGACCTACGTCCCGGTCTATGGATACGAGACGGTGTACCATATGGGGCCGTACCGCCGTCACTGGGGGCCGTATGCCACCACCTACGCGACCGAGACATATATTCCCCAGTCCGTGCGCACAAACGCGTTCATCGATCGCGCCGGCGAACTGCTGGAGCAGAGCGGATGCCTTCTACGGACGGAAAATCCCGACTACACGGTGGATGTGAAGTTTTCGGGCCCGATCGTCACCGACGGCGAGAAGGCCGCCGGCGCGGCCTGGACGCTGCTGACTGCGCTTACCGCTGATTACGGATGCCAGACGTGGACGGCGAAACTCAGGATCTACGACGCCAAAGAAGGGAAGCTGCTCATGTTCAGTGACTACGACCAGCGGTACAGCGCTCTGGTATGGGGGCCGATTCCGCTGTTCAGCCCGTCCGGCTCCGACAAGACGTCGTACAATATGATGCAAAGCTGGTGTCTTACCGCCCTTACCGACCGGGCGATGGCCGACGCGACGGCGTTTCTGTCGTCGCGCGGCGCCGGCGGGGCCGAGT
>JAGDAE010000203.1 GCA_017959645.1 Kiritimatiellia bacterium | reverse complement strand
TATCTCGACGCGATCCGCCTCGCGGCCGATTTCCACAACGGATGCAACCCGCAGGGCGCCACGCTGACGAGCGGACTGGGTACGGTCTATCCCGTCGCGTTTCTTGATCTGCCGTCGTACGTGGACGGGATAGCCGAGTACGTCCCCGGCATAACGCCGTACCGCTGGACGTATTCGCTGCAGAGCAAGGCGGTCGAGGCGCTCTGGGGCGGCGACCGCGCGCGGGCGTCGAAGTGGCCGATCTGGCGGCGGTGGTGCAATCTCGAGAACCAGACGGTGGCGGCCAGTGAATACACGGTCTGGGAGACGATCGCGCCGGCCGCGGCGGTCATGGGCTATCTGGTCGATCCGTCCGCCGCGACGGCGCCGGAGCCGCCTAAAAAGCCGGCGGAGAAGACAAGCGACCTGCCCGGGTACTGGACATTGCCGTAGGGAAGGACAGATGACAATAGGAAAACCGATAGCGAAGCGAACCGCGGAAGGCACGGTGCTTTCCGCCGCAGTATCTTTTCAGGGAATCTCGGACGAGTGTTTCTATTCGGTGCCGGCCGAATTCGCCGGTCTCGCCGATACCGAAAGCTCCAACTGCTTTCTCGTAGGGATGCTGTATCCGGCGATGAGGTACGGTGAGGATATCCGCGTCGAGGGGAGGGTCTCGGCCAAGTTGCTCTACAACCTCAACGAGTATCTCGTGCCGATGATGGCCATCGTTGACCCGCGGCTGAAACGGATACGCATCGAGGCCGGTTCCGCCGACGGTAATTTTCATCCTGGCGCGAAAGCGGTGGGCACCGGCTTCTCGGGCGGCATCGATTCGTTCGCGACGATATACGAGCATCTGGAGCGTCCGTCGCCGGAAGGGTTCCGGCTGACTCATCTGTTTTTCTTCAACGTCGGCGCGCACGGCATTCCGAAAAAGCCGGGCGACATGGAGTCGATCGGACGGCAGTTTCGCGCGCGGTTCGAAAAGCTCAAGGCGTTTCCCCGGGAAGTGTCGCTGCCGTTCGTTCCGGTCGATTCGAACGTCCACAAGTTCCATCCGTGGGGACATCTCGAAGTCGCGACGTTCGCCACGGTTTCGGCGGTGCTGTTCCTCCAGCGCGGGATACGCCGCTACTATCTCGCGTCGTCGGGCCACACCTACCGGCAGCTGTGGAAGTTTCTCGGCGACGGCGGGCGTCCGGACGCGATCGAGCGCGTGAACATGATGCTTCTGCCGTGGCTTTCGACCGAGAGTGTCGATATCGTCGACGACGGCAATCTCTACGACCGCTCGGCAAAAACGGCGATCGTCGCGGAATACGCGCCGGCGGCGAAATACCTCAACGTCTGCTACGGGCACGACACGCTCGACACCAACTGCTCCGTCTGCCCGAAGTGCGCGCGCACGCTCTTGACGCTCGAGATACTCGGCAAGCTCGACGCTTTCTCCGGCGTGTTCGACATCGGCCGGTACCGGCGCGAAGTCCGCCGCCGGCTGATCGCCGAAACGATCGTCGGCCGTCGCGCGAATCTGTTCGCGCGCCATCTCTCCGATCTCGCGCGCGAACGCGGCTTCGATCTGCGCGGCGAGGTGAACGCGCTCGATCTGTTCCGGGCGAAGATGCTGAACGGGCGCCTGCACGCGTTCATCAGGGGCAATCCTCTTCTCAAGCGGCTGGCAAAGGGCTTTTTCAAATGAAGATTCTGCTTGGCGGAATTCCCCTCGGCTGCGACAACATCGGCGACGAAGCGATTCTGGCCGGCGTCGCAGGCATGCTCAAGGAGTCGGTGCCCGGTGTCGGGCTCACCGTCGCCACCGCCGATCGGGACACGGCGCGGCTGCTCGGCGTCAATGTCGTTCCGCCGTACGGATTCGCCGGCGTTCCGCTCGACGGTTTTGCCGAAACCGTGCGGTCGCACGACGCCTACGTATGGTGCGGGGCGACCGGGCTTTCGGACTATCCGCACGTCGCGCTCGACCTGCTCGAGATTGCGCAGACGGAGGGGGTAAAGACCTTCGTCTGGGGCGTTGGGATGGACGACGAGCTCAACCCCGTTTTTTTCAAGGCGCACGGCAGACGTCGGATCCTGCTGAAGCTTTTCGGGCTCGCCGGCGCGTACGAGCGCAGTCTCCGCTCGCGTCTCGCCAAGCGCATTTCGTCGGTTTTGCCGCGTTGCGCCGGCGTGTGGCTGCGCGATCCGCAGAGCGCGGCCATGCTCGCGAAGACCGGCTTCGCCGGCGCTGGCGTCGCGGCCGATTCGGCGATACTGCTCGCGCGCGGCAGGACGCGTCCGGCGCCGGGTGGCCACCCCCGTGTGTGCAGTTCGCCGCAGGTTCGCGCGTGCGCGTTGCGGCTTGCCGGGTCGTGCTGGCAGTCGCCAACGGCGAGAAATACCGCTCGGCACTGGCAGAATACGGCGTGACGCACCTTGAGTTCGAGGTCGTTAGGCACAAAT
>JAGDAE010000020.1 GCA_017959645.1 Kiritimatiellia bacterium | reverse complement strand
GCTGTTTCTCCGTCGAGCGATTCCCTGTGGATTGTCTTTCTTCTTCGCTGAACCCCATGGCCTTCTTCGCTTTTGCCGACCCGTCGGATATTGCCATTTGTGAAAACGACAATGGTTTTCCGCGCATTTGGTACGGCAAATATGATATAATAGTCGGTGCAATGATAGGAATACCGCTTAGTTTGAGCCATATCTATTCGTCCGCCCCTTGGGGCGGCGGTTGGCTGAAGGAGCTGTTCGGCCGCTCCGATGCGCCCGAGGTGTGCTCGGAATCGTGGGAGGTGTCCGCCGACTCGTATGGCATGAGCAGGGTCGTCGGGGGGCCTTTCGACGGTCGCACGCTTCCATCCCTGGCCGAGGAATTCGGCGCGGCGCTGACCGGGACGAAAGCGCCGGATCCGCATCGCTTTCCGCTGCTGATAAAGCTTCTCGACGCCCGGCGTTCGCTGAGCGTGCAGGTGCATCCGAACGAGCGCAATGCGGCGTTGACCGGCGGCGACGCGAAATCGGAGGCGTGGATAGTCCTCGAAGCGTCTCCGGGAGCGGCGCTGTATGCCGGGGTCGCGAAGGGCACCACGCGCGAGTCGTTCGCCAAGGCGGTCGCGCACGGCGAGGCGCTGGTCGGCACGCTCAAGCGGCATGCGGTCGACGCCGGCGACGTGCTTTACGTTCCCGGCGGGGTCGTGCATGCGATCGGCGCCGGGTGTCTGGTCTACGAGGTGCAGCAGAATTCGCGGACCACCTACCGGCTGTACGACTGGGATCGCGTCGACGAAAACGGCAACGCGAGGCCGCTGCACATCGAACAGGCGTTCAAGTCCATCGACTTCGATTTTCCGCCGGTGAGGGTGCACCATTCCGGAAAGTCGGCGACGCTTCTGCGCACGCGGTATTTCACGGTCAGGGAGTACGAGCTTTCCGGCGACATGGAGCTCGAGTCAGACGGTTCGTCTTTCGCCGCCGTGTTCGCGAAGAACGGCGGGGTCAAACTGTCGGCAGGCGGGTATTCGGCGAGCGTGATGCGGGGGAGTTCGGCGTTGCTGCCGGCGGATGCGGCGCGATGTCTGGTAAGGCCGAAGACGACGTCCACGAAGATTATTGTCACAACGCTTTGACGATGCGCAGGGTGCTCAAGATTCTGGCGGCGGTATTGGCCGTCCTGTCCGTCGCGGCGGCGTTGGCGGCGGTCTGGCTGGCGGCGTTCGGCATACGCGGAATCGAGATCGACCTGTCGCGTTTCGTGAAGGAGGAGCAGGCGGGGCTGTTCGACAATCTCTCGGCCACGGTGAATCTCGATTTCTCGCGCGGCGCGGGCGGCGGAATCGATGTCCGCGCATACGGGAAGATTCTCGACTGGACGTATTCCGGCAGGGCGAACGTGCGGCTCGGGTTTTTCTCGGCCAAGGCGGCGGCCGATCTGGCGCTCGACGAGACCGCATGGGAGCTGCACGTCGAGCTCGAAGCATCGTCGCTTTCGGAATGGGAGGTGACGGCGCTGATGCCGGATACGGCGTTCGACGAGAAGGACGCGGTGTTGGCGCGGATGCTCGAGCGCCTGCCGCATCCGCAGATCGAAAATCTCTCGTTCGGCGGCAAGGCGAAGATGGACGCGCAGATCGTCAAGGGGGCCGTGGACAAGGTGCCGCGGTGGGGGGCGGATTTCCGGCTGAGCGACTGCTCGGCCGGATTCGAGCTGGGCGGGCGACAAGTTCTGGCGAGGGGAATAAGGACCGGCGGCGGAGTTTCGGGAATCGCCGGCCACATGGACGTGAAGCCGATGTTTCCGCGCGCGGACTTGATCGAGTTCGCCGGGTTCGCGCTCACCAACGTTTTCGCGTCCGTACGGGCGACCGAGACGGCGTTTCTGCTGACGGAGGCGGGGGCGGAGACGTGCGGCGGCGAGATAAAGGCGTATTCGGTGTTTCTCGACCCGAAGCGGCTGACGGCCGGCGCGACGCTGTTTCTCGAGAATATCGACGCGGGCGAGGTGATGTCGCACATGTCGGGGTTCAAGGGCGAGGCGGACGGCAGGCTCAACGGCAAGATGGCGGTGTTCATGAAGGACGGGCGCGAACTGAAGCTGCGCGATTCGTACTTGAGGTCGATACCGGGCGAAACGGGAACGGTGCGCATATTCGACGCTTCGGCGATAGTCGACAATCTCGCCGCGGCCGGCGTTCCGCAGGCGGATACCGACAACCTGTCGAAGGTTCTTGCCGATCTCGACTACAGCGTGCTGCGCATCGATCTCGTGCGCGAAGACGACGGCTTCGCGCTGGCTCTGCGGCTGGAGGGGAGCGCGACGGGCGGAGGAAAGACGGTGCCGGTCTCCTTCACCGTAACGTTCCACGGCGATCTCGAACGGCTTGTCAACACCGGTTTCAAAACACTGCGAAAGGACCAGAAATGAAGCGAATAGTTCTCGCCGCGTTCGCGGCCGCGCTCTACGGCGGATGCATCCAAGTGAAGACCGAAAGCGAAATCAAGCCGATCCACATAACGATGGACGTCAACCTCAAGGTCGACCGCGAGCTCGACAAGGCGTTCGCCGACGAGAACCGTGGCGAAGCGCAGGGATCGTACAAGGCGGTGAAAGACATGCTCGATCGCGGCGTCGCCGGCATAACCAACCGCGCGATGCTCGAAGAGCGCTCGCTCGCCACCGACGCCGACCGCATCCTGATCGCCGAAGAGAACGCGAAGAGGATGAAGCGTTTCGGCGAAATCGCGAAAAACAGCGGCGTCACGGTGGAGTCGGTGCAGAAGCGCCGCATGGAGAAGACGCGCGAACGCCTGCAGGCCGGCTGCGGAGTGTGGCTGCAGGAGGAAGACGGCGAATGGAGGCGGCGGTGAGGCGGGCGCCGGCGATCGCGTTCGCCGCGTTCGCGGCGGTCGCGCAGGCGGCCGGGTTCCCGCAGATAAGGTCGGGGGAACTGCATCCGCAGCGCATTCCGCGCGAATACTGGCGCCACCGCGTGCAGATGTGCAAGGCGATGGGGCTCAACACCATCGCCTGCTATTTCTTCTGGAACGGGATCGAGGGCGTCGACGTGCGCGGGTTTCTCGACATCTGCAAGGACGAGGGGATGATGGTGCTGCTGCGGCCGGGGCCGTATTGCTGCGGAGAGTGGGATTTCGGCGGCCTGCCGGTGTCGATGCTCAAAGACGGAATAACCATCCGCTCTTCGAAGGACAAGCGTTTTCTCGATGCGGCCGGGGAGTATCTTTCCCGCATGGCCGAACTCGCCGAGCCGTATCTGGCCAAAAACGGCGGACCGGTCGTAATGACCCAGCTCGACAACGAATACGGAAGCTGGCCGGACAAGGAGAGCGGCTATCCGGTGTGGCTGAAGGAGTTCTGGAAGTCGAAAGGGTTCGGTCCGTTCTACATGGCCGACGGCGCCGCAGACCGGTTCTTCGAGCGCCTGCCGTATCCGGACCCGGAGATCAACGTCGGACTCGATCCCGGGCTTTGCGCGGAGGACTGGGCGTGCGCCGAGAAGTGGAACCCGGGCGTGTTCGTCTTTTCGTCCGAGACGTATCCGGGCTGGCTGCGCCACTGGGGAGAGGGCAACTGGACGCCCAACGATCTGCGCGCGACGATCGCATGGTACATGGCGGAGGGCAAGAGTTTCAACCTCTTCATGATCCACGGCGGGACGTCGTTCGGCTTCACCGCCGGCGCCAACGACGGCGGCGCGGGAGGATACGAGCCGGACGTCACAAGCTACGACTACGCCTCGCCAATAAGCGAGCAGGGACTGCCGACGAAGGAATACTACGACTACCGCGAGATAATCTTTTCCGCGCTCGGCGAGACGCCGCCGCCGGTTCCGGAGCCGGTGCCGGCGATGGACATCGCCGGATTCGTCCCGTCCTTCTTCGCGCCGCTCGAATCCAATTTCGGCCGCGAAATCGAGTGCGTACATCCGCTCTTCTTCGAGGAGTTCGGGCAGAACCAGGGAATGGCGCGCTACGAAACCGTCTTGCCCGCAGGCGGAGCGGGCGAGCTCGCATACGACAGAATCTCCGACTACGCCCACGTCTATCTCGACGGCGTCCATCTCGCCACGCTCGACCGGCGGCTCGGCAAAAAGACGATCGCGCTTCCGGCGCGCGAACGCGACGCGAAGTTGTCGATTCTCGTCGAGGCGATGGGCCACATAAACTACGGCGCGGGGATGAAGGACGACCGCAAGGGAATCGCCGGCGACGTGTATCTCGACGGGAAGGCGCTGACCGGCTGGACGGTCTCGACGAAAGATCTGGGCGCGGAGTCGGTCGTTTCGGCGAAGGCCGGCGGGTGCGACGGGAAGAAGGGCGGACATTTCAGGGGCGCGTTCAGGCTGGAAAAGACCGCCGACACGTTCTTCGACATGTCGAAATGGGGCAAGGGGACGCTGTACGTCAACGGATTCAACCTCGGCCGCTACTGGGATATAGGCCCGCAGCTTTCGCTGTACTGCCCGGCGTCGGTTCTGAAGGCCGGCGAGAACACGGTCGACATCGTCGAACTGGAGCGGAGCGAGCCGGCGGCTGTGCGAGGCGTGCGGGAGAATCTGGTCTCCGACAACGGCAGGCCAACCGGCAATCTGAACAACGTCTGGGATTGAGGCGATGAGAATAACGCTTGCGAGCGGCAGCCCGCGAAGGGCGAAGATACTCGACGGTCTCGGAGTCGAATACGAAATCGAAAAGACGTCCGCGCGCGAGGTGTGCCATCCCGACGACCCCGAAAGGACTGTGCGCGAGAACGCGCTTCTGAAGGGCGCGGCGGCCAAGGCGCGCTCGCGCGTCCTCTCGGCTGACACCATCGTGTGGTTCGGCGGCAGGATATACGGCAAGCCGCGCGACCTCGAAGAGGCGAAAAGGTTTCTGCGCGAACTCGGCGGCAAGACGCATTCGGTCTTCACCGGCGTGGCTTTCGACGGCGATTCGCGGGTGGTCAGAAGCGACGTCAGATTCCGCGAGCTCGACGAGGCGGCGATCGACGCGTACGTCGAGCGGGTGAAGCCGACCGACCGCGCCGGCGCCTACGATATCGACGAATCCGGCGATCTCATCGTCGAGAGCTGGAGCGGCAGCTACGAAAACATAATGGGGCTGCCGGTCGAGCCGCTGCGCGAGTGGGGGATAATTTGAAAGAAAGGAGACAGAACATGGAACAGCTGTGTCGTAAAACCGTCGAGGCGCTCAAGAGGCGTGGATTCGACGCCGTCTACGCGGCTTCGAAGGCCGAGGCGCTCGAAACCGTCATGGGCGAGGCCGCGACGGCCGCGAGCGTCGGTTGGGGCGGAAGCGAGAGCGTCAAGGAGATCGGCGCGCGCGACGCGCTCGCGAAATCGGGCAAGGAGATACGCGACCACGCGCTCGAGGCCGACCTTTTCCTGCTCAGCGCCAACGCGATAACCGCCGACGGCAGAATCGTGAACATCGACGGACGCGGCAACCGCGTGGCTGCGTCGATCGCCGGACCTAGACGCGTCGTCTACATAATCGGGCGCAACAAGATCGTCGAGGGCGGAATTGACGAGGCGATCGCGCGCATAAAAAAATACGCCTGCCCGCCGAACTGCCGCCGGCTCGGCAAGAAGACGCCGTGTGCAGCGACCGGCGTCTGCGCCGACTGCGATTCGCCCGACCGCATCTGCAAAGTGACCGCGGTGTTCGACCGCAAACCGACCGGCATCTCGGCGCTGGCGATAATCGTGGACGACGATCTGGGTTACTGATGAAAAAGGCGTTTGCTCTCGTTCTCCTGTCGTCGCTCCCGACGATGTGTCTCTCCGCTACGGCGGAGGCGTGGACGATGCAAGAGTTCGTGTTCGAGGGCTCGGAGGCCGTCGAACGCGACGGTGTCGAAATGGATGTCGTGTTCACCGACGGCGTCGGCGAGCTGGCGCGTCCGGCGTTCTGGGACGGCGGCGCGACATACAAGGTCAGGTTCGCCGCCCCGCGCGCCGGAAAATGGTCGTATGTTTCCCGCTGCGCGGACGATTCTGCGCTCGACGGCAAGAGCGGCGAGTTCGAGGCGGTTCCGTATTCCGGCGATCTCGAAATCTTCAAACGCGGATTCGTGAAAACGGAAAAAGGGAAGAAGTATTTCGTCTACGGCGATGGAACTCCGTTTTTCTATCTTGGCGATACCCATTGGGGAATGTACACCGAGGAATTCGAGAACCACTTCGATACGATCGTCGACCGTCGCGTCGAACAGGGCTTTACCGTCTACCAGAGCGAACCGGTCGGGGAGAAGTTCCGCCTGTGCGACGGGCATGTCGACGCCGAAGACCTCAAGTGGTTGCGCGAGGCCGACCGCATGTTCGCCTATATAGCCGGCAAGGGACTGGTCCACGCCAACGCGGGGCTCATGCACGCGAGCGAAATGACGGCCGATCTCGCTTTCGACGACGCCGCGCTCCGCCGGCTCGCGAGGTACTGGGTCGCGCGCTACGGCGCATGGCCTGTGATCTGGACGATCGCCCAGGAATGCGACAACGACTACTACTACGAGCGCGCGGGCGACCAGAAAATCTATTCCTCGACGAACAATCCGTGGGTCAAGATCGCCGGGTTCACCCATGCGGCCGATGCGTATTCGCACCCGCTTTCCGTGCATCAGGAAAGCTTTTGGTGGACGACGGTCACCGGACGCGGCAAGAAGGACGCAAATGCTTCTGGCGGCGGCGCTTCGGCGTTCGCCGCCGAGGAGGTGCGCGAAAAGACCGGCCACGACTTCTGGGCGGCGCAGTGGAGCCCGTCGCTTTCCGGCGCCCAGGACATGGAGGTCGTCGCCGACTACTGGGAAAGCGACCGGGTCGCGATCGACTACGAGGGACGCTACTGCAACCTTTGGACGAAAGACCGTGGCGCGCGCTACCAGGGATGGATTTCGTATCTGTCGGGAATGTACGGCTACGGCTACGGCGCCCAGGACAGTTGGCTCTACAGATGCTTCTACGACATGGAGAATCCTTCTGACGACGGAATCGATACCGTGACCGTCGAGGACAAAAAAGTCGGCTGGCGCGAATCGCTCGAGTTTCCGTCGGCGATTCAGATGGGCCACATGAAATCGTTTCTCGAAAGCCACGAGTGGTGGACTTTGAAGCCGGAGCTCGGGCGCAAGCGGTTTTCGTGTTCCGGACCTTGCGTATGCGCGTGGAGCGACACGCGGCGCGTCGCCTACTTTTACGGGATTGGCGACCAGCCGACCGGCGAATTTCACGGTCTCCGTCCGTATGCGGGATACGAGGCCGAATGGTTCGACCCGTGCAGCGGCGAGACATTTGCGCTTGGCGACGTCGCGAGCGAAGACGGCTCGTACAAAGTTCCCGCCAAGCCGGGCGCTGGCGACTGGGTGTTCTCGCTCCGCGAGCGCACCGAAAACGCGGTCGTCGTTCTTCTCGACAATACGATGGCTCCGGCGGAAATGACCGCGAAAGTCAGGGCGGCGAAGGCGGCGAACCCGGGCCGCCGCATCGAAGCGCGTCTGGCGGAGGGGGTCTATGCGCTTGAAGAACCTCTCGTTCTCGGCCTCGGGGATTCCGGCGAGAACGGCTCGCCGGTCGTCTGGAAAGCGTCGGGGCGCGTGGTTCTCTGCGGCGGCTCCGCGCTCTCCGGCTGGCGGGACGACGGCGACGGAGTATGGTCGTGTCCGGCCCCGCGCGACGAAAACGGCGGGCTCGTGTGGTTCAACTCGCTGTACGCCAACGGCCGCCGCGCCGACTGCGCCCGGGCGCCAAACCGTCGCCCGTACGCCGAGGAATATTTGAGCCCGTCCGAATTCCGCCATGTGCCGCCGGAAGGGTATGTGCGCGGCGACAGCGACGACTGGGGGCCGGGCGACGAATACTTTTCGTTCGGTGCGCCGCTCCACGAATTCGACGCGCTTGCGCCGGAAGAACTCAACCATGTCGTGGTCAAAGGCTGCGACGCGTGGACGTTCTCGTCGCACGAACTGCTCGGCTACGACGAACAGACGGGCGAGTTCCACATCCAGGTCCTCGGCAGGATATTCTCTTGCTACTGGACCGGATGGAACCGAGGCCTCGTGTGGTTCGAGAACCTCCGGGCCGGCTTCGACATGCCCGGCGAGTGGTTCTACGACTGGTGCGTCGGCCGCATTCTCTACCGCCCGCTCGAAGGCGAGACGATAGAAGGGTTCGAGGCGCTGGCGCCGTCTTCGCAGCTCGTCAGCGTTCTCGAGCTCAGGGGTGACCCGGAGAACGGCAAATTCGTGCACGACGTTTCTTTCGACGGCGTCGTGTTCTCGTGCTCGATGGCCGACGGCCATCTCACGCCGCAGGGGATACGCAGGCAGTTTCCGCTGCAGAGCGCGGTCGGATGCGGCGGCGCCGTCTACATGCGCGGGGCGGAACGGATTTCGCTTCTGCGCTGCAAGGTCGAGCATACCGAAAACTACGGCTTCCGTCTCGACGAGGGCACGCGGCATTGCGTGATAATCGACTGCGAACTGACGGATCTGGGCGCGGGCGGAATCTTCGCCGGCAACACCAAGACCAACCAGCTCCAGGAGCCGGGCGAATACAATGCCGCGTTCCGGCCGGGACATTCGGCCAACATCCACCCGGGATACGCGATAACCAACCTGACGGACATGTCGGTCGCCTTCATAACCGTCGACGACTGTCTCGTTTCCGGCGGCGGCAGGTTCAATCCGGAGGGCTCGGGGATATTCCTGACCAACGTCTCCGACTCGAAAGTGACGCACAACGAGATCGCCGACATGTACTATACCGGCGTCTCGGTCGGCTGGACGTGGGGCTACTACAAATCGGTCGCGCAGCGCAACACCATCGCCTTCAACCGCATCCACGATTTCGGCAAGCACGTGATGGCCGACATGGGCGGCGTCTACACGCTGGGCACCAGTTTCGGAACCGTCGTCACCAACAACGTGATCTACAACGTCGATTCGTTTTCGTACGGCGGCTGGGGACTCTACAACGACGAGGGTTCGGAAGGCATACTCTGGGAGAACAACCTCGTCTACGACACGTCTTCGAGCTCGTACCATCTGCATTACGGCCGCGGCAACACCGTGCGCAACAACATCCTCGCGTTCGGAGGCGAGGCGCGGCTCATAGTCTCGGCGTCGAACATCGAAGGAGGCGTGGATTTCGAGCGCAACATCGTCATCTGGTCTGACGCGGCCGACGGACACGAAAACCGCACTTTCCGCTTCGACGACATATACGGCGGCGGCAATCCCGGCGCGACGTTCAAGGACAATCTATTCTGGAATCTCGCCGGCGAGACGAAACTCGGCGACCGCGCCGAAGGGACGATCGCCGACCCGCTCTTCGAGGACGCGGCGGGCCGCGATTTCCGTCTGAAGGAGGGGTCGCCCGCCTTCGGCCTCGGATTCGTCCCCTTCGACGCCTCCCTCGCCGGGCGCCGCTAGCGGGCGCGGCGGAAAAACGAAGGAACTTCGCGCTTGCATCCGCGGCGGATATTATGATACAATAGACGAACATACATTCAGAAAGGGAAATCCCACGATATGAAAAAACTCATGACGATAGTCGCGGCGGCGGCCTTGTCCCTCGGGATGAAGTCGGTGCCGATGGAGCAGATCACGCTGATCGACAAGGGTCAGCCGCTCGTCAAGATCTACCTGCCGGCGGTTACCGAGCTCGACAAGTTCGCGGCCACCAGCGAGAACGATCCCGAGGTCCGCGAGAACATGCGCAAGCGTTTCCCCAAGGCCAGCGAAGAGGAGATAACCTCGTTCGTCGCCAGGTATCCGCAGTTCCGCGACTGGGAGATCCAGCGTTGCGGCGACGAAGAGAAGCTCGCCGCGCAGGAACTGGCCGACCATCTCAAGAAGATTTCAGGGGCCGATGTCGAAATCGCGGCGTGGGACGCGAACGCGGCCGAGCTGCCCCCGGCGCCGGCGATCATGATCGGCGCCGAGTTCGCGCGCAGGGCGGAGTTCGGCGAAACGCTCGACACGCTCGAAAAGGACGGGCTTCTGATCGGGGTCCGCGGCGGGCGGCTCTACCTCAGCGGTCGGCGCGCGCGCGGCACTCTCTACGCCGTCTACGAATATCTCGAACAGCTCGGAGTGCGCTGGTTCATGCCCAGCGTCGACGATTCCGGAACTTTCATCCCCGCGCTCGAGGAAGTGTCCGCTTCGGGAATTTTCGTCTCCAACCCCTCCCATTCGCAGCGTTCGTGGTGGTGCACCTACGGCAACGGCGCGGAATATCCGGTCTGGGCGCTGCGCAACAAGGGCAACATCAAGAAGGCGCTCTGCGACGCCGACATCGCCCAGGGTCACCATCTCGCCACGGCCATCCAGGCCAGCGGCGAGCAGGACGAGAGCTGCTACGGCATGACCGACGGGCACATAAACGGAATGGTTCCGAACATGTCCAACCCCAAGGTCTGGGATATATACGCGCGCCACTACGTCGGCGAGTTCAAGAGCTGGCCCTACGGGGACTATGCGTCGATTTCGGCCGAGGACGCGCTGATGAACGACGAGCGTCCCGAGAGCCGTCTGCTCGATTCCAACGAGTTCGATCCTTTCATGGGTTCGCCATCGGCGACCGACCGCATGTGGTTCTTCCACAGCCGCTATCTCGACAAGGTTCTCGAAGAGTGCCCCGGCCGCCGCTTCGGCTGCCTGGTCTATTCCAACAATCTTACGCCGCCGCGCATCTCGCACGTGCACCCGGCCATGGCGCTCGTGTTCGCGCCGCTCGGCATCTCGCCCAACTTCCCCGTCGGCGACCCGCGCAGCCCCGACAATATCGCCTACAAGAGCTGGTTTGAATCGTGGATGGGCCAGGCGACGGCGGCCGGCGCCGAGACGTACTACTACGACTACGAACCGCTCGGGTTTTCGTGGAACAAGGCGATGATCTGCCCGCGCTGGCCGATCATCGGCCAGAACTACCGCTACTTCTGGCAGCAGGGGCTCACCGGCCACACCACCCAGGGCTGGGACGACTGGGGCGCCTGCCATCTCGACCACTGGATGATGATAAGGCTGTACTGGAACGCCGACCAGGACTGGCGCGACATCGTCGCCGACTACTGCAGCCGCCGCTTCCTCGAGGCGGGCGAGGCAATGCGCGAGTACTACGCCGTATACGAGAAGCGCATGG
This sequence comes from Kiritimatiellia bacterium, assembly GCA_017959645.1. GTDB lineage: Bacteria > Verrucomicrobiota > Kiritimatiellia > RFP12 > UBA1067 > UBA1067. Next base: position 5,791 of record JAGDAE010000020.1, on the reverse strand, counting down.
CCGAGATTCCCGAGTTCACCGGCAACGAGATCTGGGGCAACCACCTCATGATTCCGCCGAACGTCCGCGCGGCTGCGCGCAAGTGCCTCGAGAAGGCCGAGGCCGCCGCCAAGAGCGACTGGGCCAGAAAGCAGGTGGCGATCGCCCGCGAGCTGCAGGATTCGACCGACTACTTCTGCGACGGCATCGAATACGCCAGCGAGACCGGCGACTACGCCAAGGCCGCCACCGAATACTTCCAGAAGTCGTTCGACATCATCGAAGCGTCGCACGCGCGCTATTCGCACGCCATGAACCCGCGCGCGGGCAGGGCGGGCGACATCTACTTCGAGCCGGGCGGCTGGTACAACAAGTACATCCAGTTCTCCGAGAAGATCAACGGCGCCGCCGCGTCGGTAATCCTCCCCCGCTACTGGAAGACCGTTCTCGATACCGACAACCTCGCCACGACCCGCGACCGTCTGCAGGATCCCGCGGTGTCGGTCAAGGATCTCGAGGACTGGGACATCACGATCGTCCCCGACGTGAAGTACCAGACCCAGCACCAGGTTTCGGCGTTCTTCCAGCGTTGCGAAGTCAAAGTCCCGGGCTCGTTCGCCGGCAAGCGCGCGAGGATCTACTTCCCCTCGATCATCGCCCGCGCAGTCCAGATTTGGGTCAACGGCAAGAGCGTGATGTTCGACCACGGCAACTATGTCGACGACATCTGGCGCGGGCCGAACTACTTCTGGTACGACTACAACCACCAGCGCGAATTCGATCTCGCCGACATGCTCGTTCCCGGCGAGAAGAACACGATCGCGATACGCATATTCAAGAGCTACGATCACGCGGGCTCCTACGACCGCCCGTTCCTGCTCGCCGACTGATACGGTCCGCAAGGGAGACGGGATGAGACTTCTTGCACTTGTCGCGGCGGGGGTCTCGTCGATCTCCCTGTCCGCGACCGAATTGAAAACCTGGCCGCTCCCGGAGGGGGTGGCCAGGTTTCCGCTTTACACGCTCCGCGCCAACGGGAAGGAGATCGACGTTCTCGAGGCGCCCAGGCCGCAAGGCAGGGTAATCGAAAGCGAAAGCTACGCCTACGGCTACGCCAGGCTGGAGGCGGACGGGCCGGTAGAGTTCGAGGTGTCGATAACGGCGGACGATTTTTCCGTCGGTGACGCGAAAATCGTGCCCGCCAGACTCGGGTGTGCCGTCGAGAAGGTCGACGAAAAGACCATGCGTTTCACACTCGTGCCTCCGTGCACGGTGTGCTGCGAGCCGGCCGGCCGCCATCGCTCGCTCGTGATAGCGCTGTTCGCTCCGGAGAAGGATGCGCCCGATCCCGGTGACCCCGGCACCGTCTACATCGGCCCCGGTCTGCACCGGAGGGCGCTTACGGAACTGAAGTCCGGCCAGACGCTGTATCTCGACGGCGGCGCGATTCTCGAGGGTGCGCTTGTCGCCGAGGGCGACGGAATCGAAATAAGGGGCAGGGGGATATTGAGCGGAGCGCCGTGGCCGTGGCTGAACGGTCCGGTCGCAAAGACTCCCGAGTGGGGCGGCGACAAACCGGCGGGGACGCTGACCAGCATCTCCGGAAACGGCATAACCGTAAGGGACGCGACTTTCTTCTCGCCGTGGTGCTGGACGCTGGTGTTGAATTCGGCGACAAACTGCCTCGTCGACAACGTCAAGATAATCGGCGGGCGCGTCATAAACGATGACGGAATCGACATCTGCCGGACGAAGGACGTCGAGATAAGAAATTCGTTCATACGCTGTCAGGACGATTGCATCGCGCCGAAGTGGTCGTGCGAAAATCTCGTCGTCACCAACTGCGTTCTGTGGAGCGACATCGCCAACAACATACGCATCGGCTACGAATGCGACCGGCCGCCGGCGAGGGTGGCGAATTTGCTGTTCAAAGATCTCGATCTGCCGCACATGACGATGGAGCGTTCGCCGGATTCGTGGTACTGGGCCAGCGGCGCGATCGAGATACAGGCCTCGAACGGCCAGCGGTTCGAGAACATCGTCTTCGACGGTCTCAGAATCGGCGAGATGAACGACTACAATCATTTCATGTTCGTCAAGACGATGCCGATCTCTGAAAGCTACGACTACCCGGAACCCGGCACTATAGACGGCGTGACGCTCCGCAACGTCAGTCTGCCGCCCGGCGAAGGGGCGCGAATCGTCCGGCTGGAGGCGGCCGACGACGGCCACCCGGTCAGGAATGTCGTCTTCGAGAATGTCGTCAATCTCGGGGAGATCGAGCTTTCCGGCAAGGTCGAGAATTTCCGCAGAAGCGGCGTCCGCGTGATTTTCGACACCGACATGATAACCGACTTCGACGACATGGGCGCGCTCGCGATTCTGCACGCGCTCGCCGACAGGGGGGAGTGCGAGATTCTCGCGACGCTCAGTTCGACGCGCTCCAACAGTTCGGTAGCGGCGATCGAGATATGCAACGCCTACTACGGGCGCGGGAATCTGCCCGTGGGCGCGCCGAAGGCGGAATATGCGGCCGGCGGCGCTCCGTTCGGCCACGACAAGTACATCCGCCTCGCCGCCGAGTATCCGCAATGGGTGCGCCATGAAAACGCAGATTCCGCCCCCGACGCCGTGAGGGTCTACCGCGAGGTGCTCTCGCGCCAGGAGGACAAGTCGGTCGTCGTCTGCTCGGTCGGCTTCCTGACGAACCTGCGCGGGCTGCTGGAATCGCAGCCGGACGACATATCGCCGCTGGGCGGACGCGAACTCGTCGCCAGAAAGGTCAGCCACTGGGTGGCGATGGGCGGATTCTATCCGTGGGGGCACGAATACAATTTCGACGGCGACGGCAAATCGTCCATGATCGTCCTGCGCAACTGGCCTACGCCGGCCTTTTTCACCGACGGGCAGTACGGCAAGGACGTGTACACCGGCCGCGCACTCGCCGAAAGCGTTTCCAAGACGCGCAACCCGGTGCGCGACGTGTATGCCTGGACGCTCATGCCGAGAAGCGAGATAAGCCCTTCGAGCTGGGACCAGACCGCCGGCCATTCGTCGTGGGATCTGACGGCGGTTCTGATGGCCGTGCGCGGCGTCGAGAGCTATTTCACGCTCGAGCGCGGATACTACGAGGTGATGTCCGAAGACGGGTACGACGAATGGCGGTACGATCCCGGGTGCGACGGCGGCAGGATACTCGAGAAGACTCCTCGCACCGAAGTCGCGGCGCTGATCGACGATCTGCTGATGGCTCCGCCGAAGTCGGGTCCGCACGCTTCGCCGAAGACGTTCTGCAACCCGATGCCGCTGGTCGACTATCCCGTCGGGCTTCTCGCGCGCTCCGTGGCGAACGGCGGCGAATCGGACCATCACATGTGGTATACCGACGAGACCCGCCAGTTCAGGGAGACGGCCGATCCTTCGCTTCTCTACGAAAACGGGGTGTGGTACGTTTTCCCGTCGTGCGACGCATGCTGGAAGTCTTACGACGGCGGCGCCAGCTGGACGCACGTTCCGCTCGGGCTGAGCGGCGCCGAAGGTGCGCGCGACCGTCTTTCGTACGCGCCGACGGCGGTCAAGCATCGCGGAGAGTTTCTCTTGATGGGCAGCCTCGGGGACGTGTTCAAGGCGAAACGTCCCGACGGACCCTACGAATATCTCGGCCATCTGAACACGCCCGAGGGCATCGTCGACGGCGAACAGATCACATGGCTTTGGGACCCCATGCTGTTTTCGGACGACGACGGGCGGCTCTATCTCTACTGGGGCAGCTCGGCGACGAACGGAATCTGGGGCTGCGAACTAGATGCGAAAAATCCCGTCCGCTACATCGACGGAACCGCCAGGCATCTCGTGCGTTTCGAGCCCGAGACCCAGCCGTGGGAGATCTCGCCCGGCTCCAATCCGCCGGTGAGCTACATCGAAGGGCCGTGGATGGTCAAAAACAACGGCGACTACATACTGACGTATTCAGCCGCCGGCACCGAGTACAAGGAGTACGCGATGGGTCAGGCGATCGGCAAGTCGCCGCTCGGGCCGTTCGTCAAGTCCGCGATCAATCCGTTTCTCAAGACCGAGCGCGGAACGGTTACCGGCACGGCGCACGGCTCGATCGTCAAGGGCCCCGGCGGCTATTGGGCGGCGTATTCGATAGTTGGCGGCTCTACCCACCGCTTCGAGCGCTTCATCGGCTTCGACCGGGTGTATATCGATTGCGAGGGGCGCTTCGCGTTCGCCGAGGCGAGCGACACTCCGCAATGGCTGCCGCCGCATTCGAACGGCGCGACCGGCTGGAAAAAACTTCCGGGAACCGTCGTCGCCGGCGCCGAAGCCGCGGTCGACGGGGCGCTTTCGACATACTGGACCGTCCCCGATCTGCCGTCCGTTCTGCAGATCGATTTCGGGGCCGGGCGCACCGTGAGGGCGTACCGCCTCGTGTGGCACGACGTCGGCCTCGACGAGATGCGAGGCGTCGTCAAAGGCCCGTACCGCTATCGCGTCGAATATCTCGAAGACGGCGAATGGCGCGTCCTCGCCGACGCGTCGCAGAACGACACCGACCTTTTTGTCGACTATCGCGAGACGCCGGCGGTGAAAACGTCTTCGCTGCGTCTGTGCGTTCTCGGAGGACCTGCCGGGATAACTCCGGCCGTGAAAGAATTCACGCCGTTCGGAGATTGAAGTTGGTGGACCCGGCGGGACTTGAACCCACGACCCGGAGATTATGAGTCACCTGCTCTGACCGACTGAGCTACGGGTCCTTTGAAAACCAACGGCGCGTATTGTATCAAATTTTGGGGTAGCTTTGCAAGGAGGTAAAGATGGGTTTTAGGGGCGCAGCGATCGGCGGCTGGATAGGCGCGACGTTCGGCGGGCCGCTCGGAGCCATTCTCGGCGCCGCGCTCGGCCACGAGGTGGAGAAGCGGTTTTCGCGCGCCGGCTCTGCTGCCGGAAGGCGTTCGCGCGCCGCTTCCGGCTACGCGGGCGCCTCCGCGAACCGGCGTGCGATGGTGTTTTGCGCGTCGGTGGCCGCGATGTTTGCAAAGCTCGCCAAGTCCGACGGCAGGGTCGTGCGCACCGAAATCGACGCCATCGAAAACGCATTCGCGCGGCTCGGATTCTCGAAAGTCGCGCGCGACTACGCGATCGAAGTCTTCCGCCGGGCCAAAGACGACCGGCATTCGGTCTATTCCTACGCCGACGAGTTCGCGGGCGTGGTCGATTCGCTCGAGACGCGCGAGATGCTTTACGGACTGCTCTGGGACATCGCCTGCGCCGACGGCACCGTATCTCCCGAAGAGTTGCGCATCCTGCGCGGCCTGCCGGCACGCCTCAAGATCGGCGCGGCGTGGTTCGAATATTTTCGCCGCGAACGTCTCGGCGGCGGCTCCCGGCGGGGCGAAACTCCGGTCCGCAACGCGCTCGACGAGGCGTATGCGATACTCGGGGTTCCGAAGAGCGCCGGCGACGAGACGGTGCGCAAGGCATACCGCGAGCTCGCCAAGCGCTACCATCCCGACCGCCTGCGCGCCGAAGGCATGCCGGAGGAGATGATCGGCAAAGCGACGGCCACGATGGCAAAGATCAACGGCGCATGGGATGCGATTAAGGCCGCGCGGAAACTCCGCAAATGACGGGAAAAACATATGAGGGGTTTCGGCAAAACATAAGGGGGTAAGGGCGATTTCATATAAGGGCTTTCGCGGTTTTATATGAGGGCTTTCGCGGATTTATAGCAGGGGTTTTCGGGGGTTGTTTCCGGCTCGCGCGGAAATGGCCGGAGAGGTACAATATTGCGTTTTTTTGCGCCATT
>JAGDAE010000202.1 GCA_017959645.1 Kiritimatiellia bacterium | reverse complement strand
GCATGAACTTTCAGCCGCCAAAAGCGTGCCGAACCGTGCCGCAATGGCCCAGAAAAAGCGCAATATTGCGCTTCTCCGGCCATTTCCGCAAAAAACGGAAACCACCCCCGAAAACCCCTGCTATAAAACCGCGAAAGCCCTCATATAAAATCGCGAAAGCCCTCATATAAAATCGCCCTTACCCCCTTATGATTTCCCGAAACCCCTCATATGTTTTCCGGCAGGGCGGAGGCAATATCGAAACCGCTCAGGGTCAACGCGCTCGGACCGGCCGGGCGGCCATGAACGCCCTACCGTGCCGCGATGCGTTCGCGGACGGCGGCGACGAAGGCGGAAGCTGCCGAAGAAAGCGGTATGCCGACTCGCCGCACTATTCCGACGCGGATCAGGTCGTCGAGCTTGAGCGGAACCGACACGATCGCGGAATTGTATCCTTTGGCGTGGACGCCCGACGCGATCGTGAAACCGTCAAGCCCGAGCAGAAGATTGGTCATCGTCGCCCTGTCGCGTACGCGGATATTCTTCTTGCGGTCGATCGCCGGCATGACCTCCTCGGCGAAATAGAGCGCGTTCTCCACACCCTGCTCGTAGGTGAGATACGGATATTCGTCGAGATCTTCAGGGCGTATGATTTTTTTCCGCGCGAGCGGATGCTTCCGTCCGACGAAAACGTGGGGTTTCGCCGCAAACAGTTCCTCGAAGACGAGTTCCTCTTTGCGCAGGATTTTCGTTATCGCGCGCTCGTTGCGGTTCGACAGATACAGAATGCCGATTTCGCTACGGTGCCGCGCGACATCGTCGATTATCTCGCTCGTCACCGTCTCGCGCAGAGTGAAGTCGCACGAATCCGCCGCGTTCGCCTTGACCACCGCCATGAACGCCTCGACCGCGAACGCATAGTGCTGGCACGACACCGAGAACTGCGGACGGCGGAGGATTTTTCCCGTGTACTTGTCGTGTATCCTCGCCGCATCGTCGAGAATCTGCCGCGCCGACGCGAGAAACTCGTCGCCCTCGTGCGTGGCGCTGACGCCGCGCGACGAACGCGTGAATATCGCGATCTTCAGCTCCTCCTCGAGAAGCCGTATCGCCTCGGTAAGCGACGGTTGCGTGACGAAGCAGCGCCTCGCCGCCTCGCTTATCGACCCGCAGGCCGCCACCGCATCCGCGTATTTCACCTGTTGTAGCGTCATCTGATCCCCCGTTGTTTGTCCAGGTGCGGGTATTGTATCATATTTCCGGCAGCGCCGCCAAGACGTCACTCGGCGGATTTCCGCGAATCCAGCTCGCGGAGAAGCTCGCCCGCGAACCGTCCGGCTATCAGTTCCATCCCGAGATCGTTCGGGTGGTTGTACATCCCGTGCACGTCGGCGCGCTCGCGAATCGCGGAAATATCCACGTACTTTCCGGTTCCCCTTCCGCACACCGCCTCCTTTTCGGCGTCGAGAGCCGGGCGTATGTAGAAACCCTGCGACACGAAAAACGCAGTCGAGCCGGAATCTAGATAGCCGCAAAGCGCCTCCAGCGCGTCCGCGAAACTCCGCGCAGGCGCCGGTTCGAGCGTTCCGGCGTCATATTCCTGCGGAACGTTGGCGCCGAAAAACAGGATTGCCGCGTCGGGGCGAAACTCCTTCGCCCACGACCAGTTCGCCTCGCACGACCAGCCGTCTTTGAAGAACGAGCGCTCAAACGTGTCCGCGACCTGCATAAGACAGCATTGCGCGTCGGGATATCTGGCGCGAACCGCGTCGCGCACAAGATGCACATAGTCTTTTTCGGCCGCCGAAGCCGCCATTCCCCAGTTGTTGGTCCATCCTATTTCCGGACGCGGCCCGTGCAACGTTATCGAATTGCCGACGAAAAGGATTCGCGGACCTTTGCCGGGATCGAACGAGCGCACGTCCTCGGCGTTCTGTCCGATCGCCGGAACCGGATTTTCCTGAAACCGGTCCGTGCGGCTGTTCGGGCAGCCGCACAAAACGCAGGCGGCGACGGCCGGGCATACGGAGGCAAGAATCTTTTTCATGGTGTCTTTTCTTTGTTTTTTCATTCTGCGAGTTTGAGGAAATAGAGCCGGACGAGATCTCGGTATTCGGCGGGGATGTCCTTGAGTTCGTGCTCTCCGACGCCATCCTTCGCCGCCCCGCGTATCCTGAACCATCCGGATTCCTCCAGCAGTTTTCTTGCGTTTTCGGGATCGTCGGCCAGTTTGAGCTCCCGGGCGAGATCGTCGATGCGCCGGTCGATCGAACCTGCCGGCCGGCCATTGCCGCCGAAGCGCAGCGAAGCGGTGCCGAGCGACTTGGCGCGACGCTTCAGCGACCGGTCGAGACTTTCGCGCGCCTTGCCGGCGGCCGCTTCCGGTGTTGCCGCCGGCGGCGTGTCGCCGCCGTCTTCGCCGTCATCTTCTTCGGCGGCGGTCGCGCGCTTCGCTTCGGCCATGTCGTTCGCCACGAGTTCTTCGAGTCCTTCCGCCGCTTCGTTCGACTGGCGCGCGAGCATCTTCTGGTTGCCGTCGCGGCTCGACGCGGCGGCGTTCG
>JAGDAE010000019.1 GCA_017959645.1 Kiritimatiellia bacterium | reverse complement strand
TCCGACTTCTGGCAGCGGATTTCCAAACCCATCTTCCTGCCGGTTTCCGCCAGTTCGAGCGCCACCTTGCCGAAGCTCTTGCGGCACTTCTCCCCGTCGGCGACCATCATCATGCTGAAGTAGCCCGCGACGACCGTCTGGGAGATGTCGAGGATGTTTATGCCGTTCTTCGCGAGATACGTGCAGGTCTTGGCGAGAATGCCGACGGTGTCTTTGCCGACTACCGTTATTATCAGTTTTTTCATGTTGCGTTTTCTTTTCCGGAAGCCATGTAGACGAGGATTCTGCGGTCGGACTCGATTTCGACCGATTCTCCGGCGGCGCGGTTGAGCGTCGCGCGGAAAAGGGAGTCGAACACGACTCCGTCGAGCGGCCAGACGAGCCCTTTCGAGCGCGCCTTCGTCTCGCGGTCGGGGGCGAAGACCGATATCGCGCACCCCTCTTCGACCGCCAGCGTCGCGCGCCCCTCGACCGGCACGAACCGTCCGCGGTCGGTCAGTATCTCCACGTTTTGCGCGAGCGCGAGGAACACGTTCCCGATCGTGTGGTCTTCGCGCCCTCCGCACGCGCCGAGGACCAGCGGATTCTCCCACCCCATCGACCGGCAGAAGCGTATCGCCTTCGCGAGATCGTTGGTCTCCTGCTCGCCGATGCGCACGACGTTCGCGAATTCCCCGGCGAGCGAATCGCAGTCGCCGACGACGAAATCCGGTTCGCGTCCGGTGCGCGCCCGGTACGCGTCGGCGGCGCCGTCGCAACACACCACCCTTCCGGCGCCGTCGAGCGCCTCGCGCGCCTCCGTGCCGTCGCGCGGAAAGTCGCCGGCGGCCAGTATGACGGTCGCGCCTTTCACATCCTTCCCGAAAGCGCGTCCACGAGATCGCAAAGCCGCTTGTAGGCGACCGACAGCTCGTCGTTCACCACCTTGAACATGTATTCGTCGGCATGGGCGATCTCGCCCTCCGCGTTGGCCAGCCGGCGCTCGATCGATTCGCGCGAATCGGTCCCGCGCCCTTCGAGGCGCCGGCGAAGCTCCTCCATCGACGGCGGCATCACGAATATGTCGACGTAGCCGGCTTTCAGCAGATCGCCGTCGGGCAGCGAACGGACGCGTTCGCGCACTTTCGCCGCCCCTTGCACGTCGATGTCGAGTATCATCGAATTGCCCTCGGCGAGCACCTCCTCGATCGGCGCCTTGAGCGTGCCGTAGTAGTTGTCGTGCACCTTGGCGTATTCGATGAACGCGTCCTCGGCGATCAGCTCCTCGAAACGCTCTTTGGTCTTGAAGTGGTAGTCGATTCCGTCCTCTTCCTCTCCGCGCGGTTCGCGGGTGGTGCAGGATATCGAATACACGATGTCGTGGTATTCCTGCAGCAGCATGTCGATAAGCGTCGACTTTCCGCATCCCGACGGGGCGGACATGACGATGAAAAGCGGTTTTGTCTTCATTTCGCCTTCCTCAGTTTGAGCGCGATCTTCATGGATTCGAGCGCGATGGCCGGCGTTATCTTCGAATGCCCCGCGACCCGGTCGGAGAACGCGATCGGAATCTCGCGTATCGCCAACCCCCTGCGCCACGCGCGGTGGTTCATCTCGAGCTGGAACGAATACCCGGCCGATTCGACCGTTCTGAAATCGATCGCCTCGAGCGCCGTCGAGCGCCAGCACTTGAATCCTCCGGTCGGGTCGCGCAGCGGCATCCCCGTGACCATCCGTATGAACGTTCCGCCGGCGCGGGAGATCAGCCGGCGACGGAGCGGCCACCCCGGCGTGGAGCCGCCCTTGACGTAGCGCGAGCCGATCGCAAGATCCGCGTCGCAGGCGATCAGGCGCGGCAGGTCTTTCGGGTCGTGCGAGAAATCGCAGTCCATCTGCACTATCTTCTCCGCCCCCATCGCGAGCGCCTCGCCGAACCCTGCCACGTATGCGCGCCCGAGCCCCTCCTTCTCCTTCCGGTGCAGGCAATGTATCCTCGGCTCGGCCGCCGCGAGCCGGTCGATCTCTTCCCCGGTGCCGTCCGGCGAGTTGTCGTCCACGAACAGTATCTCGACCCCATCCGTCGCGAGGACCGCCTTCGCCATCGCCTCGGCGTTTTCGCGCTCGTCGTAGGTGGGTATCACGACGATCGTCTTCATCTCGACAACGCCTCGAATATCTCCTCCGGCTCGGCCATCCTGCCCTTGCCGGACGTCCCGCACGCCAGAAAACCCTCGGCCGGCTCGATTACCGACACTCCCCGCCTCTTCAAGACCTCGATATTCTCCATGGTCGCCGCGTTCAGCCACATTCCCTCGTTCATCGCCGGCGCGATGAAGACCGGCGCGCGCGTCGCGAGCAGCGTGGAGGCGAGCAGATTGTCCGCAATCCCGGCGCGCATCTTCGCGATCGTGTTGGCCGTCGCCGGCGCGACGACAGCAAGATCGGCGAAATCCGCAAGCGACACATGGTCGGGCTTCCACGCCTCGGTCCGCGCGAACATCTCGCTCTCGACCGGATTGCGCGACAGCGTCTGGAACGTCAGCGGCGCGACAAACTCCCTCGCCGCCGGGGTCATGACGACCCTGACGTCGTCGCCGTTCTTCACAAGCAGCCGCAGCAACTCCACCGCCTTGTACGCCGCGATCGACCCCGTCACCCCGAGAACTATCCTTCTCATGCGCGCCCCGCTTTCATCCTGGCGATCGCCTCGCCCATGT
>JAGDAE010000201.1 GCA_017959645.1 Kiritimatiellia bacterium | reverse complement strand
TACTATACCTACAGCGCGCTCGCCGGCGGCAGGGGAGTGTACGAGATTGTGGAGGAGAAACCGCAGGGACTTCTTTTCCATGAAGTTTCGCAACGCATAACCCGCGTGATCGCCGACGACGTCAAACGCGCCATGAAACTGTTCGGTCCGCAATGAAAAAGATGAAGAAGACGAGAATAAGGTTTTTCGTCAACAGCGCGAAACGCGGCGCCGGCGCGCTCGCGGAAAAGCTTTCGCGCGTCGCCGCCGGCCTCGGACTCGAGACCGTGCCGGACGCAGAGGCCGACATCGTCGTCGCGCTCGGCGGCGACGGCACGATTCTGCGCGCGGTGCACGAATTTCCCGGCGTGCCGGTTCTCGGGTTCAACATCGGCGGGCTCGGGTTCCTCTCCGGCGTCGGAGCGGGCGAATTCGAATCTGCCCTCGCCAAGCTCGCAAAAGGCGGCTACTGCGTCTCGGCGCGCAGCATGCTCAGCGTCGCCGGGCGCGTCGCGTTGAACGAGGTCGTCGTCATGCGCGAAATGACCGGCCATGCGGCGTTGCTCGAAGTCGCGGTCGGCGGAAAACGTCCGACCGTATACATGGCGGACGGCATAGTGGTCGCCACCCCGACCGGCTCGACCGCCTATTCGCTTTCGGCTGGCGGCCCCGTTCTGATGCCCGATACCGGCAATATCGTCATAACGCCGATGAATCCGCACGCGCTGGGGGTGCGCCCGGTGGTGGTGTGCGACAGCGTCAAGCTCGTCGTCTCGTCGGTGCGGCGTCTCGGCGCGGGCGAAGAGAAAGTCGGCGTCTATCTCGACGGAGAGGCCGCGATGATGCTCGGCGCCGGCGAATCGATCGAGATTTCCAAAGCGCCGGAGCCGGCGCTGTTCGTCGAACTCGACGGATACGACCCTTATGAAGTGTTGAGCCGCAAGCTCGGCTGGAGCGGAACGAACCTGAAATGACGATAGAAGAACTGAACGACGCGGTCGAGTCCGGGGAGATCGGCGAGACCATACGGGTGGCGGAGGCGCGCCAGCAGAAGACGCTGTCGAAAATCGCCGACGATATCTGCGGCCGGAGCGGCGTAAGGCTGGTGCTGCTCGCCGGCGCCTCGTCGGCGGGCAAGACCACGACCGCGAAGCGGATATGCACGCAGCTCAGGGTGAACGGGGCCGAAGCGCTGCTTCTGTCGACCGACGACTATTTCGTCGGCGACCGCCGCAACCCGCGCGACGAGAACGGCGAACTCGACGACGAACACGTCGACTGCGTGGACCGTGAGCGCCTCGCCGCCGACATCAATGCGCTGATGCGCGCAGAGACCGTCCATCCGCGCAAGTTCGATTTCGTCGCGCACGAGGGCTTCGACGCAGACGGCGAAATATCGCTGCCCAAGGGCGGATATATCGTGCTCGAAGGCATCCACGCCCTCAATCCGCTGCTGACCGCCGGCATTGCCGACGAATGCAAATACCGCATGTTCATCGAGCCGAAGACCCAGATCGAGATATTCGCGATGACTTCCCTGAAACCCGAGGACGGACGCTTCCTGCGGCGCATGGTTCGCGACAACCAGTTCCGCAAGATGAGCCCGTTCCAGACGATGGCGCTGTGGCCGAAAGTGCTCGAAGGCGAGAAGAAGTGGATAAACCCTTTCGCGAAAGACGTTGACGCGACTTTTGATTCGGGGCTCAACTACGAGCTCGCCGTTCTGAAGCCGTATGTCGCCGGGCTTCTGGAGATCGTCAAGATGAAAAACCCCGCCGACGCGCGTATCAACGGCCTCGTAGAACTGCTCGGCGCCATCCAGCCGGCCGATCCCGGCCTGGTCCCCGGCGATTCGATTTTGCGAGAGACAATCGGCGGCAGCCAGCTCGAATATTGATATCATGAAAACGATTTTGCTTGCCACAGTCTTTGTTTTTGCAGCCGGCGCCGCGACGTGCGCGGAGTGCGACGATGGCGTGTGCTTGCTTCCGCAAGACGGCGATTCTGCCGCCGCGGTGTTCGCGCCGAGTCTGGCGGCGACGGTCGATCAGGCGCCGCGCCTCGATACGCTGGCGGGAAAGACCATCGCCGTCGTCGGCGGCAGTTTCATGGCGTCGGTGACCCATCCGGAAATCAAGCGGCTTATACTGGAGGAGTTCCCTGACGCGCGAGTGCTGGTTCTGGGAGAGATCGGTTCCGCCGGCCCGTATCCGAGACCCGGAGTGGTGCGGCGCCAGAAAGACGAGTTCCAGGCGAGATTGCGCGAGGAGAAGGTCGATGCGGTGATTTCCGGCAACGGCGGATGCGGACTGTGCACGCCGAAAGAGGCTGGTTCTTGCATAGCGGCGGAGATGATGGGCATTCCGTCGGTGATGATCGCGGGGCCCGGGTTCGCGAAGCAGGCGAAGTCGGCCGCGCGCGCGGCCGGAATCGGCAAACTGCGCGTGGCGGTGTATCCCGGCGCGTTCTCGGCGCATGAAAGGGAGACTCTGCTAGACAATACCCGCAACGTGCTGTGGCCGCAGATAAAGGAGGCGCTTACATCCGCTTTGACCGACGACGACGTGTTCGTTCCGGAAGAGGCATTCGTTTCGGACGGCTTGCCGCTCGTTTCCGCCTCCGAAGAGCTGGTGGAGGAGTTTCTGCTGTTCACCGACATGGACCCCGACAGCGATCTTGGGCCGATTCCGCCGCAGATGCGCTCCGTCACGGTGCGGCAGGTGGCGGAATTGGGGGCGATGGCGGGATGCCCGGCGGAATTCATGCCGCTCCTTGTCGCCGTTACGGAACTGATGAAATCGGGAGATTTCAGGCGCACGCTCGCCTCGACGCACGCGTGGACTCCCTACTGCTGGCTGAACGGACCCGTCGCGCGGCAGCTTGGCTTCGACTGCGCGCAGGGCGAGATATCGGAGCCGAAAAACGCGCTTCTCGGCCGCTTCGTCAATCTCGCCATGCTTAATTTCGGCGGCTACAGGGTAAAGGAGAACCGGATGGGGACGTTCGGATATCTGATGCCGTGGACACTGGCCGAAGACGACGCCGCGGCATATGCGGCCGGCTGGGAGCCGTATCACGTCCAATGCGGATATTCGCCCGACGATTCCACGCTCTCGGTCGCCTCGGCGATAAACTGGGGCAACAATCTCGTCCCTTCGTCGACGGATGCCGAAAAAATCAAGGACATGATCGCGTGGGATGCGGTGGAGAAGCAGCAGATGGCGGTCGGCAGCGGAATGCCGTGCACGTACCGCACGTTTCTGATAACACCTGAAGTGGCGCGCAATCTCGCAAAGCGCTACCGCTCGAAGGAGGAACTGGAATCGGCGCTTGTGGAGGCGGCGATGTATCCGCTCGGCGAGCGGGCGTTCGCCAACTATTGGGGCAACCCGGGAAGCTCCTTCGAAGGCAGGGACTATCCGCTCAGGATGCACGAACGGAAAATTGCGCGAATCGAGGGGGCGAGAAAGGTGCCTCGCCAACCGTGGCTGGCATGGACCGGGCTGGACGAGATAGAGTCTGTTCCCGCAATGCAGACGGGCAAGAATGTGTTTCTTGTGACCGGCGATCCTTCGCGCAACAAGGAGCTTTGCCTGCCTGGAGGCGGTTTCGCCACGAAAAAGATCGAGCTTCCGCGCGCATGGAACGAGCTTATGGAATCCCGCGGCTACGGCAGTCTCGAAAGCCACTTCCTTAAACGCGCCGCCCCTTGAAAAACATCTGAGGTTTTCGGGAAAACATAGGGGGTTTTGGCGAATTCATCCGAAGCTTCTCCGGGGGTTGCATGGGGTGCCGAATTCCGTGGGGCGGACGAAAAACTTGGTGCGGCGGAGCTTGAAATCCCGTGCGGCGGACATCCCCGTGTGCCGGATGCGGTACGACGGCCGGCGAAGGACCCTATAATGGCGGTTTTCAAGTGCACCCATCCACTCGAAAAAGTCCATG
>JAGDAE010000200.1 GCA_017959645.1 Kiritimatiellia bacterium | reverse complement strand
GTTTGTGAACATTTTTTTTTACGGTGTTATGCGATATGTATAAAGTGATAATTGGATATATTTCGCTAATATAAGCGGGTTTTATGGAATAATGGCGCTTGGACGCCTCCGGCCGCCAAAAATTTATCGACAAATATGTACATATTTATATACATTTGTGTAGATGGATTGTCCAAGGTTTCGGGCAAAGTGCAAAAAGCGTGCTCGAATGCGAAACTTTGCGCACTTTTCGATTTGCCGTGATTGGCGATCGGCGAGATGCACCCCATTCTGATGACTATTCCGGAAAAGCGTAAAAACCCACCGAGGGTTTTCCGGAAATCATAGGGGGTTTTGGCGATTTCATCCGAGACTTTTTCGCATTTTATCCAAGGCTTTTGCGCGATTCATAAGGGGGTGGCTGAAGTGAACCTGCTACTCCGGCGTTAGCGTCTTCGAGGTTCCGGCAGTCCCCATCAAGACGGCTTCAGTGCCCGTACACTGCCGGGTAGTTGCCTCGGCAAGCTGGCCTATTACCGTTTTCGTCGACAACCGGTGTCGACCGGGACTTGCGCACAGACGGCACCAAATGATATAATAGGCGCCATGAAAAAATCAAAAAAACGGCAAGTGTTCGAAACCATCACAATAGACGTTAAAAGCACTATCGACGGGTGCGACAACGAGGAGATCCACAGGCTGTGGAGTTCAGTGGCCGAGCGAATCGACGAACAGATGATTATCGATGCGACAAAGGCCTGGCGCGCAGAGCACAAGGCCGACATCTCGTTTCTGAACTGGATGGAAATCGATCTCGTTCCCGCGGCGGAAAAACTCGCGAAGACGCTGGCCGAAGGCGGCAGCACGCTGTCCACTTTGCGCGGATGGTGCAAAGAAGAGCATTTGAAGCAGCTTCTGTCGATGGATCTGCGCATAAGCTACAATGCATGTGCATTGTACGATCCCTCGGTCTATTTCTGCTCCGGAGAAGAAGAGCTCGACCAATTTGAAAGAAACGAACGCTTCGGCAACGTGAAAGTTCCCGATGTCGAATACGACGATCTCTTACAGATGAGTGACGCCCAAAGCTTGGACGAGCTTTCCGGCGACCCGGTATTCCAGAAGCTTTGCAGCGCCTTTCGCGCCGGCGAGGATTGTTTCGTCGATTTTGAAGATCACTGCATGATCCGTCTGCACGAAGACGAGATTCGCGAAAATTGTCTGAAAAGCCTTCTGGATTTGCTGAAGACCTGCGCGGCGCGGGCCAAGGGTATCGGCGACAGCGTGCTTTGCAGGCGGTTTCTGGGCGCCAAGCGCTGGCTCGAGCTGAATCTCGACGAATCTGTCACGAGCTTCCGCAAAGTCTATCGCCACGATTCGCTGCCGGCCGAAGCCATCGATCTGATCGCCGAAGTCTGCATCAAGGATGTCGACGGGCTTTTCGTGGCGATCGAAGAGGATTCTCTGCCGGCATGGAAGCGTCCGGCGAAAGCCGCCGTCGCAAAGAGGCGCAAGCGCTGACATGGCCGAATTTTACATACAACGGGTCTTCAATGATTTGCTGGACGAAAATCTGCGATCGGGCGAAGTCCTTTTGCTGGCGGCGCTTGCACATTCGAAAAATAAACAAACCGGACGGTGCAATCCCGGCGACGACAGGCTGCGCAAGCTTACGCGGCTCGGCGCCAGCACGATACCGGATCTGCGGAAGTCTCTAGTCGAAAAGGGCTTGATCTCATATACCTGCGGCAAGGGCTATCGTTCGCACAAGTACGAGTTGCTTTTTCTCGACCGCGAGCCATCCGTCCGCAAAGACCCTGGCGTGCAACCGGACGAAAAGATTCCGGTCGCGCCAAGCGAAACGCCGCGCCCGCTCGCCGCAAATAGCGGCGTGGACGCTTCCGGCGCGCCCAAAGGCGAACTTGGCGTCTTGGCGCGAAGGGCGGCCGAACTGTGCGGCGAGGAAGGCAATGAGATAAAATTCGCCAGAGTCATGACCGACGAGAACAGGTATTATCTGTACTCCGGGGCGATATTGCTGTTCAGACGCCATTATCATAAAAAAGCGAAATACAGCAAGACTGGTTATCTCCTGAGCATGCTCAAAGAGATGAACGCCGAAAAGGCCGAGGAGAAGCTCGAAAGCTACTTCAGTGGAGCGGGCGGCAGGCGCGACCAAAAAATCGCGCCGGTCGGCAATCTGACGCCGGTTGCAGAGGATCTCATGAAAAATCTCGCGACGGCGACCGGCATAGACAGTGGCGAGTTGCATGACCGGTTTGCGGCGATCTTGAACGGAATTGCGGAGGCGTTCAAAAAAAGGGCGATAGCTTGCGAAATAATCGAAGATTGCGGCAAAGATGTCAAATCTGCGAGCGAAAAACTCAAGGAGCTGGCTCTTGCCACGTCACTCGAGAAGTATGAACAATGAATGTAGATGGATTGATAGGAGAACCTATGAATTCATGTGTTTGAACCTATGGATTCATATGTTTAAACCTATGAAAACGAGGACCTAACAAAGGAAGGAACATACATAAAGAAACAAACAACTAACAAGAAGGTGGTTGTTGGTTTTGATAACGCAAGGGTTTTGTCTGTAAATTCGGTGCTTGAATGCCGGACGGCCGGGGCGTTTCTCCTACACGGAGGTTTTCGTTTTGCCGCACGGAGGTTTCGGGTTTGCCGCACGCGGATTTGATTTTGCCGCACGGAGGTCGAGTTCGTCGTCAGCCGCGAACCGGTGCCGCGCGACCGGGGCGGAATCGAGATTCTTCCGTCGAGGGAGATCCGAAATTCCGCTGCTGAAAGCGAGGATGTAAACGGGGCGAAGGGGGAGGCGGGATTCGGTCGAAAAATGCCGGCAGAGTCGGCAGATTCGGTCGAAAAATGCCGACAGAGTCGGCATATTCGGTTGACGGGCGAAGCCGATATATGATATAATGCGCCACATAAACGGAGAAATACGATGAAAAACAAGTATGTCAACCGCAAACTCGATATCAAATCGGTTCTAGAAGAGAAGTCCTGCTTCCTGTTCGGTCCGCGCCAAAGCGGAAAGTCTTCTCTGGTTGCGCACACTCTCGAGGATGTTCATCATTTCGATCTGTTGTCCGGGTCGACTTTTATGCGGCTTTCGTCGAATCCGGCGTATATCGAGGAGACATGTACGGACGGGAAACCGGTGGTGATCGACGAGATTCAGAAACTGCCAGCGCTTCTTGACGAGGTGCATCGTTTGATCGAAGCGAAGGGCATGACATTTCTGCTGACGGGTTCCAGCGCGCGCAAACTTCGCCGGCAGGGCGTGAATCTGCTCGGCGGGCGTGCACGGGTCAGAAAGCTCCATCCGTTTTCGGCCAGCGAACTCGGCGATGATTTCGACCTTGACCGGGCGCTCAACTACGGGCTGGTGCCTGGAATATGGTTCGGGAAAAATCCGGACGAGGATCTGTCCGATTACATCAATGAATATCTGCAGCAGGAGATCATGGCGGAAGGCGCGACGCGAAACCTTCCCGCCTACAGCAGATTCCTTGAAGTCGCCGCGCTCTGCAGCGGCGAGCAGATCGACTACTCCGGCATTTCGCGCGATGCCAAAGTTCCGCGCACGACCGTCCAGGAATATTTCCGCATCCTCGACGAGACGATGCTTGCCTGCGAGGTGCCGGTCTGGAAGGGCGGCAAGGGGCGCAAGACCGTCGAGACGTCGAAGTTCTACATGTTCGACACGGGGGTGGCTCGCCGGTTGACGGGCCGGAACGCAATGACGGCGGGAACGGCCGAGTACGGACATGCCTTCGAGGGCTGGATACATCACGAGCTTCGCAGCTATCTCGATTTCAGACGGCGCGACGGCGTTATCGCGTATTGGCGCACGCAAAGCGGCACGGAGGTCGATTTCGTCGTCGACGACGTCGCCATCGAGGCCAAATGCAAAACGGAGGTCGGGAATGACGATTTGAAGGGGCTCAAGGCGATTGCGGGGGAAGGGCCGTTCAGGGCGAGGATCGTCGTCAGCCGCGAACCGGTGCCGCGCTGCCGGGACGGAATCGAGATTCTTCCCTGGAAAGATTTCATCGACCGGCTCTGGAATGGCGAAATCGTGAAATGACGGCAACAAAGGAGGGCCGATGAAATTGTGCGAAAGCGGCGACACAAGAGGCGGAAAATATGGTATAATAGCCGTCTATGAAATGGACTAAATCGCTTATCCAGACTCTGCGCGAAGATCCTGCCGACGCGGAGATCGCGTCGCACCGGCTCATGGTTCGCGCCGGCCTGATGAAGAAGGTCGCGGGGGGACTGTACACGTATCTTCCTCTCGGCGCGAGGGTTCTCGGCAAGGTCGCGCAGATCGTGCGCGAAGAGATGGACCGCGCCGGCGCGCTCGAGATCGTGATGCCGATTCTCCAGCCGGCGGAACTGTGGAAGACTTCCGGCAGATGGGATTCGATGGGCCCGGGAATGTTCCGGCTCGAAGACCGCTCGGGCCACGCCGCCGCGCTGTCGCCGACCGCCGAGGAGATGGTGACCGACGTCGTGAACGGAGTCGTCAGCTCCTACCGGCAGCTGCCGGTGACCGTGTACCAGATACAGTGGAAGTTTCGCGACGAGATTCGTCCGCGCTTCGGGCTAATGCGCTCGAAGGAGTTCATAATGAAGGACGCGTATTCCTTTGACGTCGATGCTGAGGGGG
>JAGDAE010000199.1 GCA_017959645.1 Kiritimatiellia bacterium | reverse complement strand
GTAGGCGATGTTCGGGATCTCCACCCCATACACAGCCGCGAGCATCTTCTGGCTCATCCAGATGTTCTCGCTCTCGTAGCGGATTTCAAACTTCTCGCTCGATTCGCCTGTGGAGGCGATGTAAGTGAGAAACTGCGCCGCAGAGGATTTCTGCGGATCAAGGTCCCATTCGCTCTTGTTTCTTCTCTTTCGTGGCATGGCGGAATTCCTTTCTGAAAGACCTCGGTCACTTGGCTTTTGGAACTGGAAGTTTGGCAAATCCTTGCGCGTATGCCTCCATCTGCCGTGCCGTCACAGCCGGGCACGCGCGCCGGTAGGCTTTCTCGGCGGCGGCTCCATCGAACGCGGACAGGCCTTGTACCGCGAACGCAGCCGGTCGCGCAGGTTTTCGCGCAGCGCGGGCTCGATAAGCCCGAGATTTTCGAGCCGGAGCGCGAACGCCTCGGCCGAGACTCCGAAATGCGATTTCATCTCGCACAGTTTCGCCATGGTCCACTCGTCGCGCCCGATGCCGAACGCCTCGACCGCGCGGACGACCGCCGCCTTCGGCATGAGGAACTCGGCCGCGAAATCCCTGAGCGCGCGATGGGCCGGCCCTTCGTCCTCGAACGGGACGCATCCGTTGCCGAAAAAAAGGTTGACAGAGCCGGTCTCGTACGCCAGGCGGTAGATCTTGCGCTCGCCGGTGCAGGCGGCGTTGAGCACTACCGAGAACGACATCTCGCGCAGATTCCATATCCCCACGCTCTGCGTCGGTTTCGGCAGCTTGGCCTCGAATATGCCGACCCCGGCGCACCTTAGCGCGAAAGCGAGATCTGCGAAAGGCAGCTCCCCGGCGCCGAGCCGCGCGCGGATGGAGCGCGCGAACATGTCCGAACGGTCGGCGCGCTTCAGCCACGAGAGGTTCTCGACGATCGCGCAGCGCGCGAAAGGCCCCTTCACCGCCGGCAGCGCCTTCGCGAAATCGGTCTCGCCCGCGCGGACCGGCGTGAAATCGCCCGCCGCCGGTTTCGGCGAAGCCGCTCGCCGCTTCTTCGCCGGGCCGCCGCCGAAAAACTGCGCGAGCGTAAGCCCCAGCGCCTCCGCTATGCGCGCGGCGACCGCGACCGACGGACACGTCCGCCCGCGCTCGATCGTGCACAGTTGGGAATTGGGCATCCCCGCCGCCGCCGCGAGGTCGCTCTGGCTCATGCCGCGTTCCGCGCGCATCCTCTTCACCGAAGCTCCGAATTGTCCGATCATGGCGCGTATTGTATCATATCCGCCCCGGCCGCGTCCACATCTTTTTTATGTTTTTGCGAATTATCGCATATGCAAATATGGTATAATATCCGCCATGCAATTCGAGACAATGATTTTCAGCGAAGAAGAAGCCGGTATCCCCTTCCGGCGGATGGCCGAGCACAACGAACGGCTTCTGGAGGAGATCTCGAAGCCCGGCTTCGACGGCTCGACCGCGCTCGACCCGACCCTGAACGGCGCGCAGCCGCTGCTGCACCTCGCCTCGGAGATAATCGCGAGCTATCCCCAGGGCGCCTTCAGCCGCCCCGAGGCCGACCGCTACGTGGAGACCACCCTGCTCCTGCTCAAGGCGATCTCGCGCCGCTACGGACGCAACATCGCCAAACCGATGCAGCTGGCGTTCATGGCCAACTTCAACCTCTGGCACAATGTCGCCGCCAAAACCCATCCCGCCGAAAAATACGTAAAGGCGATATTCGATTCGGACCAGACGCTGTTCGACGCGATCTGCAACAGCAATTTCCTGATCAGCACCCTCAAAGAGAATGCGCCCGGCGACAAAGGCAAACGCCGGAATCCGAGAAAAGGCAGCGGACTCAAGGGGCGGCGCACGAAAGCCATGGCCAATTGGCTGGACAGATTCGAAGAGTATGTCAAAACCGGCAATCCGATCGACGAGAAATACAAGGAGAAGACCGTCGGCGCGCGGGCGAACCAGTTCTGGAACAACAACAGGCAATCGCTGGAGGCGGCCAAAAACGCCGAAGGCGAGAGCCGCGGTTTTTCCTCGCCGAAGACCCTGGCAGACGCCTACCGAAAGCGATGATGGCTTTTTCGGAAGAGTAGAGACGTGATTTACTCTACTCTACTTTAACTTTAAAACCCCGGTTTTGCTGGGGTTTTTTTATTGTTTTTTGCTTAGGAGCATTGCGGACGACATCTTTAATCTTCCGAATGCGAAAATATCCTCCGTCGACCGCGACAGAGGATAACCGCACACACCGTACGGCACTCTGCCGAGGCGACTTCAACGGAGATCCGTATGAAGATCGGCAAAACAGCAGAATCGACCTGGCGGCCTGTCGCCAAGCGGCAACAGGAGAAAACGCACATGGACGGCAAATGCAATCCGTTCCGTTCCGGTCCGATCCGTTCCGTTTCCGGAGGGGACGAAAAAAGAAGAAGGGAGAACCTAACGGAACGGGATATTAATAATATTAATAATATATATAATAATACCACCCGTT
>JAGDAE010000018.1 GCA_017959645.1 Kiritimatiellia bacterium | reverse complement strand
CACTTTGAAAAGTCCAACCATGCACTTTGGAAAGTCCAACTATGCACTTTTCGAAGTGCAACTATGCACTCCGCCGAGTCCAACCTTGGACTTTTCCGAGTGCAACCATGGACTTTTTCGAGTGGATGGTTGCACTCGAAAGCCGCCATTATAGGGTCCTGATCCGGCATCGCCGGCTCACAAACCCTTCACATTGTTCTTTTCACACGAAAATGCATCCGTGCTTGTTTCGCACCGGAATGTTCCGATATGTGGCTAATGGTTCGGTCGAAGATGGGCGAAGCGTTTTCGTGCATCGAGAAGACTTTCGTGTCGGCCTTGGCCGCTTTCGTGTCCGCCGACAGGGGGCGTCGTCTCGAGACGACGCCAGGCGAGCGGACGGGGCGGAAAGCGTCAGCTTGCCAAGCCTCGTCTGCGAAGCCAAACGCCGCAAGGCGTCCATGTCGGCGGTTTTCGTGTGAAAAAGAAACCTCCCCCAGCAAAGCCCCGGCAAGCCCTCTTATAAAACCGGGAAAGCGCCCATATAAATTCGCCCTTACCCCCTTATGTTTTCCCGTAAGCCCTCAGCTGTTTTTGGCCCACGAGTTCAGGCGATGATTAGTACGTAGACGTTTTTATGCGGCCGCAAGAGCTCGAAAAGCTCCACAACATCCTTGTTTCCCATGCGTATGCAGCCGTGCGAAGCCGGCTTTCCGAGCAGGTCTTCGCGGTTTGTACCGTGAATATACGTGCACCGTTCGAGACTGTCCACCCCCTTGCCGCGGTTTACTCCGTCCTCCAGCCCCTCCAGCCAGAATATCCGCGAAAGCACGAGATCCTCTTCGCCGGAGCGCCATTCCGTCTCTTGCAGAATCTTTCCCGGTATCGCCCGTCTGGAAAAGAACGCCTGGCCGATTTCGGCCTTCCGTCCGTATCGGGAATGCACCTTGTGCCAGCCGGGAGGCGTCATCTCCGAGCCGTGGCCCGAGCCGACGCCGTTCTTCGCGGTCGACACCCGGTACGAAATGTTGCTTCCGCCGCCGAAGTCGGCGATCAGCCGCTGTTCGCCGGCCAAAACCAGGATGAATGCGCTTCCCGGCTCCATCCGGACCCCGCGCGGAGCCGTTGCGCGGTACTTCGCGACCAGCGCCGTGTCGTTCGCCTGCGCAGCCCCGAGCAGCAGACACGCCGCCAGCAATACGGACGATTTCATCGGACGGCGAATTCGATTTTGCCGATCGGATAGCGGCGGTGGCCGTCGCCGCCGTCGTACGCCAGCGCGTAGAGCGGAGTGCCGTCCGGTTTGCCGACAGAGACGTAGACGTCATACGTTCCCGCTGCGAACGTAGGCGCGAGGTGGCGGCCGAGCGAGACGCGCAGGCGCTTCTGCGCGACCGGCGGCGATCCGTCGCCGCCGACGTCGAGAAAACGCAGATTGAATCTGTCGTCGCAGACGACCGCCATTATGCCGCCTGCGTCGTCCTTCACCGTGAGGCACGGAAAGGCGTCCGCATACGGCGGAGCGACGCCGGCATTCGCCCACGACCACGAAATCTCGAACTCTTCGGCGTTTTCGCCGACGAACACCCTGTCCGGCCAGGTCGCCTCGACGAGATTGAACCGGTAGCCGATGCGCCGGTTTATCCTGTCCACCGTTTCGCGGTTCTCGTCGAGAATCCGGCGCGGATCGCCGTGTATGCTCATGTAGCTGGCGTGCATCTTCTCGACCGCCTCGAGAAGAAGATCGCCCGACCACGATTTCACTTCGTCGACGCACCACCGGTAGTGTCCGTGCTCGAGAACGACCGGCAGACTCCGCCAGTAGCGCGCGGCCTGGTCTTCGTGGAACCAATGCAGCGGCGGCGGCTGCACGAGTATCGAATCGTCGCGCCAGCCGACCCCCTTCCCGCGGGCGTAGTCGAGCAACGGATAGTATCCCGATTTGTCCCATGCCCCGGAAACGTCGTCGGAAATCACCAGCGGCGTCGACTTGAAGTATTTCGCGTAGAGGTCCACATGGAGCTTGACCTCTTCGTCCATCCGCTCCTGCGGCACGTTCGAGCTCGCTCCGGTATGTCCCTCTCCCCAAAGCCCGTAGGAGCCGATATCGACAAACGCGACTTCCGGCCGGCCGTCATAGCGCCCGGCGATGGCGGCTATGAAGCGCTCGAGCCGGTCGAGGAAAACGGGATCGGCGAAATCGGGATCCCACAGCCTGCCGTTCTCGATCGCGCCTGTCGGCTGCCCACCGGCCGGCCAATCCCATCTGCACCCCTTGGCGCCGGCTTTCACGACCCACTCGGGAACGGCGTATTCGAGCCAATCCTCGCTGCAGGTTATGCGAAACGCCACCTGTCCGCCCCGCTCGATCCAGCGTTGCGCGGGGGTGTCGAGGGCCGCCCAGTCGAACACGCCCTCCTCCGGCTCCACAAATGCCCACGGCAGCCGCAGATAGCATACCGAACATCCCGGAAACCATTCCAGCGAATCGCCGGGCGCTATCGTCGAACCGTAGTTTCTCGGGTCGTTCGAATAATAATGCATCGTAAACCCCATGCCGGGATTTACCAGCGCCGAGCCGTTGTCTTCCGGCCGTACCGTCGCGCCCAGAAGCGGAAGCGCCAGCATCGCCAGCATCGCGGTCCTGGCCGCCAGGCCCGCCCCGCGTTCCGCGCCGACGTCTTCTCCGCACGCCTCGAGAAAGCGCTTGGGAGGCGGAACCGGACGGAACGTCTGCGTAGACACGAAACAGTGTCTGGTGAAGCCGCTCGCCAGGATCCGCTCTTCGCCCTTGCGCCGCACTTCGCAGGCGATCTCGATACGCACGCCTTTGCGCGATCGCACGTACGCCGTGACCTCGAGCAGATCGTCGTATCTGGCCGGCGAAGAATAATCGACCTCAGCGTGAACCACCGGCAGCATCCACCCCTCGGCCTCGCATTCCCTGTAGGTGTAGCCGATCGAGCGCATCAGTTCATTACGCGCGCGCTCGAACAGCGTCAGATAGTTGCCGTAGTACACGACCCCCATCTGGTCGGTGTCGGCGTAGGGCACGCGGTACTCCATCGAAATCTTCACTTTTCTCCCTTCCTTCGGCGGCGATTCCTTCAGCGCCGCGTCTCGTCCGGCTGCACCGGATCGTTCTCGCGCAGCAGCAGCGACGGATTGTCGCGTATCGCCGCCGAAAAATCGCGCAGATTCGCGGCGGCGGCGTTCAGATTATCGAAAATCTCGGCAATGTTCGCCCGCTGCCCGTCGACGATCGAACCGATACTCTCCGCCGCCTCGGCGGTCGAGGACGCCACGCTGGCTACATTGCTCCAGACGCCGGTAAAATCCATCGCGTTTATCTGGTGCATGAACTTGGCCGCCGCGTCGGCGAAGCTGTCGAGCATCGACGGCGCGGGCGGAATGCACACGCGGGCAGGACGCCACGAAATCTCGTCCTCGGCCATCGCGTTCTTCGGATAGTTCAGCTCGATCTTTGAAAGCCCCGTTATGCCGCTCGCCGTCACCGTGGCCCGCAAGCCCTTCTTCACGAATCCGGCAACCTGCCCCTCCGGAGATTCTCCCGACTCCGCCCACAGCGTGCGCGTATCGATCGCCATCAGAATGAATATCTTTCGCCGGTCCTTCTCGACGGCACCGGCGTATTCGCTGCCGATGAACGATATCTTCCTGACCTCGCCGACCTTGACGCCGCGGAAATTCACGTCGCTGCCGACCGAAAGCCCGCTTACCGGATTCTCGTAGTAGGTTTCGACCAGCAGTTCATTCCGCCTCGAACCCATCCCCCCGATGAACACCAGGGCGAACACCATGGCGGCGGTTCCCGCCAGAACCGCGAAGCCGATCTTGCCGTAGTTTGCGTGTATTGCCATTTTCGTCTAGTATATCATATTTTTCCGCCGCCGCGGGCGAAAAACCTTCTCGTGAATTCGTCCTCCGACTCCTCCAGCTCCCGCACTCCGCCGATCGCCACCGCTCCTCCGCGCGCCTTGTCGAACATCACCGCCCGGTCGGCGATCTTGCGTATGCTCGGCAGCTCGTGGGTGACGACGACGAACGTCGTCGAACGCTCGTCGCGCAGCCTGAGAACCAGATCGTCGAGCGCCGAAGCCGTTATCGGATCGAGGCCGGCGCTCGGCTCGTCGAGAAAAAGAATCTCGGGGTCGAGCGCCATCGCGCGTGCGATCGCCGCGCGTTTGCGCATCCCGCCGGAGATTTCGCCCGGCAGTTTTTCCGCCGCGTCTTCGAGCTCCACCGCGGCAAGCAGCTCCATCGCCTTCCCGATTCGCCCGGCGCGGGAAAGCCCGGAGAATTCCTCCAAAGGCAGCATGACATTCTCGAGGCACGTCATGGACCCGAACAGCGCCCCGGACTGGAACATGACTCCGATTTTTCGCGTCAGCGTCTGGCGCGTCTTCGCCGTCCATTCGAGGCCGTCGATCGCCAGTCTGCCGCCGAGAACCGGATTCAGCCCGATCATGTGCTTCAGCACCGTCGATTTGCCGCACCCCGAACCGCCAAGCATGACGAATATCTCCCCGCGCCTGACCGAGAAATTCAGGTCGCGCAATACGACCTGGCGCCCGTAGCCGGCGTCGACATGCGAAAGTTCGATTATGTCCGTCACAGATTCCATATCCAGCAAAGCACCGCGAGAATGCCGTCCGAGACCGCGATCGCGACGATTCCGCCGATGACCGCGCTCGTGGCGGCGACGCCGACTCCGTCCGAAGTGTTGCGCGTCGAGATTCCCGCGCCGCACCCAACGATCGCCACGAGAAAACCGAAAAGCGTCGCCTTCGCGAGCCCGAACGCGATCGCGAACGCGCCGGCGCTCGAAACGACATGGCGCCAGAACGCCGCTACTGGAACCCCGAGAAGCTCGAGCACCAGCGCGCCTCCGGCAAGTCCGGCCAGCTCCGCGAAAATGGTGAGTACCGGCATGGCGGCAGTCGCCGCCACGATCTTCGGAACGGCCAGAAACCCGACCGGGCTGAGCCCCATCGTCGAAAGCGCGTCCAGCTCCTCGTCGACCTTCATCGTGCCGATCTCGGCCGCGAATGCGCTGCCCGAGCGGCCGGCGAGCACGATCGCCGTCACGATCGGCCCCAGCTCGCGGAAAAGCCCTATCGCGAGAAGATCGGCGACATACACCTCGACCCCGAACATCCTCAACGCCGCCGCGCTTTGGAACGCGAGAATCAGCCCGAGCAGAAACCCTATGCCCGACACCACCGGCAGCGCATCGAAAGACGCGCGCTCGAACGCCAGCGCGCAGTCTTTCCAGCGCAGCTTCCACGGGCGGAGAACGAATCCGCAGAGCGCGACAAACACCTCGCCAAGATAGCGCACCCGGCTACCTTTCCCGAACGCCGAGCGCGTTGTCCACCGCGGCGGCGAACGCGTTCGAGAACGCCCGCGAAAAATCCTCGCCGGCGCCGGCCGGCGCGCGCCCCTCGCCACGCGAAACATATTCGATATCGCGCCCGCGCATCGTCGCCAGAGTCACCTTCGCGACCGCGGCCATCCCGTCCGGCCCGCGACAGTCGAGCGCAAGCTCGTCGACGGATATCTCGACGAAAAGCGGAACCTTCGCGGAGGACGTTCCCGGCAGCACGCGGGCGAACCGGCCCGACGATTCGAGAATGTCCAGCGCCGCGCCTTTCAGAAGCGACGCCGGCGCGGCGGCGAAACGGTTGAAACTGTCGAATGCGACCGAACCGTCGGCGCGCAATATCGCAAACTCGCGCGCGTCGTACGGCGCCCGCACCGAAACCTGCAGAAGTTTTGCGTCCTCGGCATCCGCCGCCGCCGGTGCGCGCGGCATTCCGCCGGAACCTTCGATCGTCCAGCAAACCGGGGGTTTCGGCGCGGCGCTCATGCAGCCGGCAAATGTCGAGACGACGAGTATGCGAAGTGCCGTTTTCAAAATCGCCCGTCTTTCGGAATGGTTGCGCACCGTCTGCTTCGGAAGCTCCGTTACGCGATGGAACGCAGACCGGCCAGAATGGATTCCGCCTTGGCGAGCATGGCGTCAGCCGAAGTCAAGGAGGCGAGTCCGGATTCGAGCGGACAGGGTCCGGTAAGATCGCGGTTCATTATCGTCGGGACGACGACTTTCGCTTCGAGCGGTATTCCGTTCGACGCAAGAAAATTTCTGGCCGTTTCGCTGGCGGTACGGGCACAGACTCTGGCGACGCCGCCCTTTACCGCCGCTGCCGCGGCAGCGAGACCGACGACACTGTCGACGACCGTCGCGTTCGCGAGCGATTCGAAATCGCTTTCGAGAAGCCGCAAAACCGGACCCGCTCCGCGCCCTCTGGCGACGGCAACGATGCGACCGTCTTTTACGACGACCCGGCATGCGCCTTCTTCTTCGATCAGCCGCCATGCCTCGGCTAGCGCGTCATCAGCGGCGAAAGTTTCACGACAGACGGCCGAAGCCGAAACCGCAAGCGCCGAAGCGATGAATTGACCACGCGATATTGCGTTCATATTTTCCCCTCCAATGCATTATTTGCCTGTTTGAAAGAAATTCCCAGTTTTTCGGCATACGCCGAGACATCGTCCGCCTCGAGTTTCGAACGTTCGACGCCGAAACCTTCCACCGTCTTTATGCGTACTTTTTCGCCGGAAGGCAAAACCGCGACGCGAGATTTGCGATCGAGAAGATAGCGCCGGCACAGCCGCTCGCGAATGCCGATTGTCGACGTATTCTCGAACACCGCCTTCACCGCCGCATCGCGGGAATCCACCGAACACAAGACGACCGCCTCGTAGCCCGGGCGGTTCTTTTTCATGAAAACCGGCGAAAACGAAACGTCTTTGGCGCCGGCGGCGAAGATGCGCTTCGAAGCAAAAGCCAATTCCTCGCCGGTCATGTCGTCCACGGTGAAAACCAGTTCGCACACGCTCTGGCCGGCATTTGCGGATGGCGCCTCGCCGAGAAAGGCTCGCAAGATGTTCGGGCGCTCGAGATCGCGCCTGCCGGCTCCGCAGCCGATCGCCTCGACGCGCATCGGCGGCTGGGCGACGAAACGCGAAACGAAATGCTTCAACAGCGCGGCACCGGTCGGAGTGCACAACTCTGACGATCCGTCTGAATACGAAAGCGCACCTTTGAGCAGAATCGCTGTGGCTGGCGCAGGAACCGGCATCTCGCCGTGGGCGCAGACCACGGTTCCGCCGCCGACATTGACGGCGGAGGCGACGATTTCGTCGACCTTCAACGAATCAATGAGAAGACACGCCGCGGCGACATCGGCAATAGCGTCGAGCGCGCCGACTTCGTGAAAATGCACTTCCGGCGTCTCCACGCCATGCGCCTCAGCCTCGGCCAAGGCGATCGAAGAGTAGATCTCGACGGCGTTTTTCTTCGCAGCCGCTGGCAGCGAGAGCGATTCGACGACGGCAAGAATGTCGCTCAAAGACCGATGGGCGTGATGATGGCGGTGATGGGAGTTCGCTTCTTCTTCGCCGTGTATCTTCACCGACAGATGCGTGGCGGCGATGCCGCATTTGTCGAGCCGTTCGAGTTCGTACCTGCAGTGCGGGACCCCGAGCGCGTTCAGCGACGCGAGCGCGGCTTCCGGGTCGGAGACGAGTCCGATCAGCGCCCCGGCGAGCATGTCGCCGGCCACGCCCATCGCGCAATCGAGATAGAGCAGTTTCATGCGCGTCTCCCGGCGTGGTTTATGCGGCTGGCGAGAAAGCCGGCGCCGAATCCGTTGTCGATATTCACGACGCCGACTCCGGCGGCGCAGGAATTGAGCATCGCGAGCAACGCCGAAAGGCCGCCGAACGATGCGCCGTAGCCGACGCTCGAAGGAACCGCGACGACTGGCGCGCCGACCAGACCGCCGACCACGCTGGGCAGCGCGCCGTCCATTCCCGCGACCGCGACGACCACCGAGGCGGCGCGCAGATCGTCCGCCCGCGCCAGCAGGCGGTGGAGCCCGGCGACGCCGACATCGTAGATTCTCGCCACGTCGTTGCCGAGCGTCTCCGCCACGACCGCCGCCTCTTCAGCGACCGGCATGTCGCTCGTGCCGGCGCAGACGACCGCCACCGTGCCCAGACCGTCCGCCTCCCGCGCCGGACCCAGCCGCCCGATGCGCGCAACGGGAAAGTATGCGAACTTCCCGCCGAAAGCCGTTGCGGCGGCCTTCGCCTTGGCGTCATCCAGCCGCGTCGCGAGAGCGGGAAACTGTCCGGCCGCCTCGAGGGCGGAGAGAATGGATACAATCTGGTCCGCCGTCTTTCCTTCGCCGTAGATGACTTCGGGCACGCCTTGCCTGGCGAACCTTTCGAGATCGACTTTCGCGAATCCGAGATCGGCAGTCTCGCGGTTCAGGATACCGCCCCCCGCCGCGCCGAAACGCGGCAAAACACTTTGAACAGTCCAAAAGCCGCCATCCCAGAGGCGAGCACGATACAACCAAGCAATGCATCGTCCTTGGAAAGATCGAGCAACGGCTCGCCCTCTAGCGCACCGGCCGCGCAATCGACACCCCACATCAAAGACGCGCCGAGAAACATCAGCATTGCGGCGAAAACGGCGCTGTCGCGCCTGCCGCGGCGCACGAGCGCGAAATGCCACGCCGCGAACGCCAGCGTCGCGCCAATCGCCATCAGCTCGCACATGGCGCGGACTCTTTCTTCTTATCCATAGCGCAGGATACCGCCACCATAGCGACCCAGACGGCGACGGACAGTACCGCCATCGCCGTTCCGCGCGTCGCCATCTCGCGCAACATTCCTTCGACCGCTTCGGGGCCTTGGGAGAATGCAGACAGGAACGGCGGATGCGGAACGATTTCTCCGTGCCAAACGTGCTCGACCGCGAGCAGGAAGCTGCCCCCGGACAACATGCCGGCCAACCAACCGAGACGCGCAACGAACGGGTTGCGCTTCGCCTTTTCGGGCAGAGTCTTGCCGGCGGCGGACACTGCGACGGCGGTCGCCAGCGGAACTGTGAAACATGCCATTTGCGATTCCTCCTTATTCGAACCAAACGCTATTTTATCAAACTGCGTCCGCACACGTCAAGCGTGCGCGTCAGCGCGGCGCGAGAATTTCCGGCGGCGGCGGCGATGCGAAGACCATCGTGCGCCCCGTGGCGGGATGGGGAAACGCCAATTCCACCGCGTGCAGCAGCAAACGGCCGGGGCGGCGCTGGAGCGAGCGGTCTTTCGCCGCGTCGCCGTATATCGCGTCCCCGACAACCGGGTGGCCCATCGAGGCGGCGTGGATGCGTATCTGGTGGGTGCGGCCGGTTTCAATCTCGAACTCGAGCATCGAAACCCCGACGCTGCGACGCAGAAGCGTCCAGTGCGAGACCGCGCGCCGGCCGCCGACCGGCGTCGCGACAGTTCCGCTCTTTTCGCGCGGGACGCCGTGCACCACGGCGAGATATTTCTTGACGACGCCGCAATGAGACTCAAATGCGCGCCTCAGCGCGAGGTAGGCGCGTCTGGTGCGTGCGAAAACCATCACGCCGCTCGTCTCGATGTCGAGGCGGTGAACGACGCCGGGACGCTCCGCGCTGCCGACCGAAGCCATTTCCGGATAGCGTGCGACAAGCTCGGACGACAATGCGCCGTCGGCGTGGCCGGGCGCGGGGTGCACGATGCGGCCGGACGGCTTGTCGACCACGATGACATCTTCGTCTTCGTAGAGCACCGCAAGCGCCGCGCCGGACATCACCGCCCCTCGTCCATGCCTTCGCGACGGAAACGCGGCAGACGTGAAAGCGGCACGTTTTCGAGACGGATGGTCTTCGGCCCGTCATGCACGACGCCGAGATCGTCCGTCCATTCGCCCGCCGGCAGTTCGACCGTGACCGAATCGTCCTCGTCCGTCACCGGCGCGACGAGATATCTGTCGCCGAGCATGAACTGCTGCATGCGGCGAGCGAAACCCTGGCGGGGAAAGGCGTATTCCATCGCCCGCACCATCGGCTCGCCGCTCTTTGCGCATTCCGCCGCCAGCTCGAGGATGTACGGGGCGAATTCGACGTGCAACTTCGCCATGTCGCGGCAGATTGCGCAGTTTTCCGCCGACAGCACCCGCCACGGAGCGAGCGAGAACTGCATCATCGGCATCAGCGCCTGCACCTGGCAGGAGCGCACGAAAAGCCTTTCGTCGACGGAATAGCCGGGGACGAAGCTCCACATGTCACCGCCGCCTATCATGTCCCCTACCGCGAAACGGTAGCCGCAAAGCCCCGCCGCGACGATTTCTGGAATCACTTTGCGCAGCTCGTCCCAAGTGTGCCGTTTGTCGATCAGCCGAAGAACGAGCGGAAGCCCGCCGCAGTTGTAGGCGCTGCGTATCTCGTTGTACTCGAAATTCTCCGCCGCGAGGCGTCCGTATTTTTCGATGTAGTCCACCGAAAGCTGCCCCTCGTCGTGGAATCTGATATCCCCGTCGGCGTACATTATCGGCTGGTCGCCGGCGTCGAACTTGATGCCGTCGATGCCGTATCTGCGCGTGAAACCGGTGAGTGCGTCCGCGAAATACCTGTAGCCGGCGGGGTTGGTCAGATCAAAGACCGCGCTCGCGCCCGCCCACCATCTGACTATCGCCGGCTGGCTGTCGGCCTTGCGGTGGCAAAGCAGGTCGAGGCCGCCGAAATGCGGCTCGTACCGCAACCGCCCGAAGACGCCGTTGTCGGGCGAAACGAAATGCGAAGCCCAGACGAGCGATTTCCAGCCGCGTTCGCGTATCGTGCCGAAAAGGCGTTTCGGGGCCGGAAAGCGTCCGTTGAACTCGAAAACACCGAGGCACGGCTCCCATCCGGCGTCGATCATGAACACTCCGCACGGGAATCCCGACGCGTCGAGATCGGCAATATACCGCTCGACGCCGGCCTGTCCGCCGCCGCTCACGCACGTCTCGATATAGCTGTTGAACTGCGGTTCTTCGAAAAATTCGCGCGGTGGCATCCTGCCGTCGGAAGGGAAATGCAGCCGTGCCGCGGCGAGAAAGGCGTCCTTCAGCGTGTCGCCCGCCTTCACGACGCGCAGATCCTCGTATTTCGATTCCAGCGTCACGACCCCGTTCGACGCCGAAAGTACGTACGGACGGCTACCCCAGACGTAACGCCCCTCGCTGGACACGAGCAACGACGCGGTAGCGCAGCCGAAATTCACCTTCTCAAGATCGTACGGCTCCGAATCGCAATACGGCTGCGACCAGCCGTTCGAGACGAACGTGCCCCACCATTTCTCGTCCGGATCGCCGAGCGTAAGCACGCTCGCGGCAAGCAACATCGCCAGCGGGCTCATAGTTTCTCCAGCATCTGCGCCGCGGCGAGGGAATCTGCTTTCTTGCGGCTGCCGGCGGACGCGACGGCCGAGCCGACGCCGGCGACGGACACTTTTACGGTGAATACCGGCTCGTGGGCCTTGCCGGCGACATGGACGAGCTCGTATGACGGCATGACGCCGCGCGCCTGGCAGCGCACTTGCAGCTCGCCTTTCGGGTTGCCGTTCCAGCCGGATTCCTTCGCGTACTCCATCAGCCCGAGCGAATCGAAGATCTTCTCCGCCGCCGCCGTGCCGCCGTCGATGTACGCCGCGCCGACGACCGCCTCCACCGCGTCGGCGATTATCTTCGAATCGTCCGGCAGCTCCCCGGCGCAACGGTTGCGCTTGAGCTTCGCCGCGAAACCGTGCTTCGCCGCCGCCGCGCAGAGGGCGGACGCCGAGACCATGTGCGCACGACGGACTGTCAGCTCGCCCTCCTTCTCGCTTGGATGCCCGCCGTACAGACGCACCGCCGCGATGAACCCGAGCACGGAATCGCCGAGAAACTCCAGCCGCTGATTGTCTTTCGCGTCTGGATAGTCGTGCCGGTACGAAGGCGTCGTCAGAGCCTCGTCGAGCAGACGCGCGTCGGAAAACCCATATCCGAACATCTCGTTCATGTCAGTGCCTGCGAAGTTTCGGACAGTCCGCGCATGGCAGCCGCTCCGGCGCCGAATAGCCGGGCTTGCCCACCGGCCGCACCGCCTCGAACCTGCTGTAGACCGAATTCATGCGAATGTCGCCGAAACCCTCGCGCATGCGGCCGCCTTCGACCGGACGCAGCCGCACGAGCCGGGTCGCGTGCGCCAGAGTGTCGGACGTAAAATTGTTGGAGAATATCCCGAGATCCTCCTGGCTCCAGAGATCGCGCACCGCCCACTTCCCCTCCATGCCGAGCGCGGAAAACTCGATCGTGATTCCGACCGGGCGCCTGAAGGTGTTGAACATCGCGAAGACGATCGAGCCGTCTCCCATCGGTTTCGCCCATATCTCCGCGCGGGGCCCCTTCGCCACGATCGCCGCCGCCGCGCCGAGAGGATCCTGATTCGTCTCGATCACTTCGTCGTTGCACAGGAGCGAACGGGTGAAATCGTCCAGCTTCGACAGGTCGCATCCTATAAGCAGCGGCGCGCAAGCGATCGCCCACATCGAAACGTGCGTGTACTGTTCGTTCGGGGTCAGCCGCGTCGGTTTGGGCTCGCCCCAGCCGAGCGTGCCGACGACAAGCATGTCGGGATCGTTCCATCCGCCAGGACCGGCAAACGGCCAGAGTTCCGCCTGGCGCGAAAGAATTCCGCGAACGGACGGCCAAGTATCGACGATGTCGTATGTCGTGCGCCATGCATTGCCGCCGGCGCGCGCGCCCCACGTCGCGACGCCGCCGATGCCGTACTGGCAGAGCGAATAGACGATGTCGCGGTTCTGCGCCGCCAACGCCTCGCCCATCAGCATGTACGGCAGCATGAGACGGTCGAGACCGTTTTCGCCGACCGCGACCGAATCGTACGAGCACCAGTCGTATTTCAGATAGTCGTAACCCCAGCTCGCGTACGTCTTCGCATCCAGCCATTCCCGCGCCCAGCTGCCGATCCTGCCGCCGCAGGTCGTCGGTCCCGGCGAGGAATAGAGCCCCGCCTTGAGCCCCTTCGAATGGATGTAGTCCGCTAGCTCGCCCATGTCGGGAAAGTCTTCGTCGAACTGCCAGCAGTCGTCGATGTTGACGTAGCTCCAGCCGTGGTCGGCGAGACCGGACGCGATGAAGGCGTCCGCCGCGGCGCGGATGTCTTTCGCCGTCACTTCGCCGGCGAAGCAGTTCCAGCTGTTCCATCCCATCGGCGGCGTAAGCGCGATTCTGTCGCCGACCGCGAGAGTGAAATCGCGCTTCGCCCTGCCGTGCGCGTTTTCGGCGTGGAAGACGATCCGGTAGTCGCCCGCCTTGGCTACGCTGCCGGAAAGGATGCCGGTCTCCGCGTCGAACCGCACGCCCTCCGGCAGCCCGGACGCGGAGAATTTCATCGGGCGCGCGCCGGTCGCGGGCAGACGCCAGATCACCGGATGGCCAGGCCTGACGCCGAATATCCTCGCGCCGTTGATGCGTGGCTCGGCGCTTTCGGGAGGGGTAAGAATCCCGAGCTGTTCCGGCGGCGGCTCGTCTATGGTCTGCGGACGGGTCCCGTCCTTCATCGTGAAGAACGCATCGCACCAATCTGCATGGTCGAGTCCCTCGCCGTCGTTTGCGTCGTCTGCCACAAGCTCGATTTCGTCGACGCCCTTCAGATCGACGTGCACGTGCACCGCGTCCGACAAAAGCGTCATCGCCGGCGAGACGAAGACCTGCCGCCCGTCGGCGAACACGCGAAACCTCACGCTGCCAGAGTACGACGCCGCCATTCCCTTCGTCTCCATGTCGAGTCCGACGTCGGCGTCGAACGACAGCGCGTCGCCTCCGAGCTTGAACGTCGCGCATGACAGCGCGTGCGTTCCCACACCGCGGGAAAAACCGCGCCCGGCGATGTTGAACGGCTTGCGGTCGATCGTCGCGTTCTTCACCGGTTCGCCCCAGCCGGATGTCATTCCGGAAAGGTCCAGCTCGTCGAAATACACCTTCTCGGACGCAAAAGCCGGCGAAAGCGCGGCGAAGACCGCCGCTGCGAATGCGCTTCTCATGCCTTTCACTCCGCGTTGAGGCAGATGCCGGACGCTTTCAGTTCCTCTGCGTCGAGCGCGTACGCGGGATCGATCTCTACCGGGCCCGCGTAGCCGATACCCGCCGCCTTCATCCAGCGCCGCCATTTCGCCTGCATGTCGGCCTTGCACGTGGCCGGGCTGTCTGCGCCCTCGGCGTTCTTGACCGGCGAGAATTCCTCCGACTGTTCGAATGCGAGAAAAGCCGCCTTCTTCGCGTTCGGCAAAATGTCGAATATGAACTTCTCGAATTTGTATCCGTTCGGCTCCTGCGGCTTCACGGTACGGCCATCATCGCCGAGGAACGGTATCTTCTTGAACGCAAGATGTATCGGCATGTCCTTGTCCGCTTCGCGCTCGAGAAATTCGCGGTCGAAGACGTGTATCGCCGGCGAGCCGTAGCGGAAGTACAGTTTGCCGCCGGCCCCCTTGCGCCTGCACTGTTCCGGCGTCATCTCGGTGTATTCGACCATGCGGTAGCCGCCGCCGAATTTCATGGGAACCCCGACTTTCTCGAACGGATCGCGCTTCTCGCAGAGCTTGAGCGTGTATTCGCTCTTTTCCGTCACATGGTAGCCGATGAACGCCGGATCCGCCACCTCGACAAGCGGATTGTCGACCTGAAAGAAGAACAGCGACCGTATCCCCCGCTTCTTCATGTCGGCGAGCGCGCCGGAACGCTTGAGCGCCGCCAGAAGCCCGCCGTGTCCGTCTGGGGACATGAAGACGTGCCCCGGCGAATCGAGGATTATCTTCCCGTCCTTGTCCATCCCCGGCCACATCCCCTGCACGAAGAAGAACACATCGTCCGGATCGAGCCCGAAATAGCCATGCTCTTCGAAACAGCGCACCGTGTCGGCGTTGTTGGCTTCGGACGTCATTATGTAGAGCGGAACCGGCGCGCCGTGGCGCACCGTCCTCGCGAGAACCTTGCGCGCATGGAAGTAGAAAAGCGGAGCGTCGGTGATCGGTCCGATCGGATAGCACCCCTTCGGCCCGTCGAATCCGAGGCGCGAGCCCTGGCCGCCGGCGACGAGAATCACGCCCACCCTGCCTTCGTCGAGCTCCTTCTCCCCGGCCGCGATCGCCGCCCTCAGTTTCGCGCCTTTGAGCTCGGCCACTTTGGGAGCTTTCCCCTTCGAGCTGTCGGGAATCTGCGCGCCTGCCGCGAGAGCCGCAGCGCATCTGGCGACGTTTTCCGGCTCGATGGACGCTATCTGCCCGAGCAGCGCCTTGCGCCCGGCCTTGTCGAGACTGTCCCAGCAGGCGAGAACATGGTCCTGTCCGCATCTGTGCAGCATCTTCTGCGCTTCGGCATGGTTCATTTCTTCTTTCCTTTCGCTTTCACGGGCTGGAGAATCCAGCGTTTGTTGTACCAAAACCACTGTTCGGGATATTTCCTGATCCTTTCGTCGAGCATCGCCATCGCCGCTTTGGTGAGGCGTTCGGCCTCGGCCCGCCGATCCGCCGCCGACGGGTCGGGGCGCAGCGTGCCGATATGGT
Organism: Kiritimatiellia bacterium; assembly: GCA_017959645.1. Taxonomy (GTDB): domain Bacteria; phylum Verrucomicrobiota; class Kiritimatiellia; order RFP12; family UBA1067; genus UBA1067. The sequence continues at coordinate 1,155 of JAGDAE010000018.1, read as the reverse complement.
CGAACACGTGCCGGCCGCATTCGCGGCGCATCATCGCGACCACGATCGGCGAACCTGATCTTACCGCAAACATCGCCCCTGCGTGCGATACGTTCGCTTTGCCGCCGAGAAAATCCACCTCGACGTCTTCCGCCGGTGCGCGCAGATCGGGCAGTATCGCAAACGCCCGGCCCGATTCGAGCTTGCGGCGTATGTCGACGAGCGTCCGGGCGCTTCCGCGCTCGAGAACCTCGATGTCGCCGTACTGCCGCTTCATCCACGCGTCGATCTTGGAGTTGCGCTGCTTCGCGGCGATGGAGAACAGTTTGAGGCCGTATTTCGCCATCGACCACGCCGCCATGTACCAGTTTCCCGAATGAGGAACCATTATGACCACGCCCTTGCCCTCGTCGACATACTTCTGGAGGCGGTCTTTGTAGAGCTTGCCGTCGACGACGTGGCGATCCATCCATTCGCGGTCGAAACGGTGCGCGCGCATCATCTCCACTCCGTTCTCGAGGAGATTCGCGAAACTGCGCCGGGAGATCCTTCCGAGTTCCCGCCTGCCGCGGTCCGGGAAAACCGACCTCAGCCGCTCAAGAGTGCGGCGGCGGTGGAGCCCGGCGACGTCCGTGGCGATAAAGCCGATCGCGTCCGCAAGCGCGATCGCGACGCGGTAGGGAATCGCGTTCGCCAGCGCGCAGAACGTCCTCAGTGCGCAGTATTCGAGATTTTCGGCCAATGCCGATTTCTTCGCCATCAGAGTTTGGCCGCGGCGTTTTCGATCGCCCGGCAGACCGCGCGCGAAGTTATGGTCGCCGACGTTATCGCCGTTATGTCGCCGCCGTCTTTCGCGACCTTGAGCGAACCGGCCTTTCTGCCCTCGAACTGGCCCGAAAACTCTTTCGTCTTCAGCTTCATTCCGAGTCCCGGCGTTTCGGCCGCCGCCAGAGTGCGGTAGCACACGACCGTTCTGCGGTCTTTCTCGAACCCGACCATCAACTCGATGTCGCCGCCGTAACCCTTCGCGTCCACGCCCTTCGCCGCATAGCCGAGCGTCTCGCCGGCTGCGTTCAGTCCCACGAAGAAATCGCCCTCTTTCGCGACGTCGGTCACGCCGGACGGCATCACCGCCCTCACCGCCTCAGTCTCCTTCTTCGCCCGCATCTCGGCGAT
>JAGDAE010000198.1 GCA_017959645.1 Kiritimatiellia bacterium | reverse complement strand
TATTTATTTTATCAAACATCAAACATCAAACTCCAAACTTTCATATGGGATCCGACAGAGCCAGTCGCGACTCGTCCGCTCGTGTGGAACTCTTCAACTTTTCAACCTTTCAACCTTTCAACTTCGTACTACACACACGACGGCAACAAGAATGTTAGCGAGGTCGTAACTGCTGACGGCGGCGTAGGCGCGCATTATGAGTACACTCCATTCGGCGCCTTAATTGTGGAGAGTTCTGCCTCCTCAACGGTGAATCCGTGGCGGTTTTCCAGTGAATATTCAGACGCTTGGCCCGAGCACAATAAAAATCAAACCGCCGCCAAATGTACAATCTGCATATGATTGCAAAGAAGGATGCCTTGTTGCTTGTCAGGGTCAGCATATTGACCCGATGCCGCAAACCCCTGAGGTTGATTGCTCTGGATTGGAGAAGTAGCGGAGATATTTGCTGTCGGACGGTATGCCTATTATTAACAAGGAGATCTTTATGATTTCAAAACCATTGTTGTGCACTCTTATTCTTTTGATGTTTGGCGATTTGTATAGTAATAATGTTCATCTTGGCGATGATATTCTAATTATGACAATGTACAATGGTGAGTGTATAACACTTCAAAAAGACAAGGCGCGCCGTCTGCCTCGCATGAGTATAGGTGAGCTACAAGGGTTGACAAACTCTGTTGATAATTTTATATTGACATGCAGAGCAGGTGAATTTTCCAGCAAAACCAACAGTTGTCGGTTTTTGGACGCATATTATAGCAGGTTTGGGAGGGGGGATGACGTTTTGTGTTATGCTTTGTGTCTCACATATTTTCATAAGGATCAACGACGTCTAATTCAATTTGCAATCCTTCCCAATGGAGATATTATTGATGCTTTGCCTTCAAAGAAGGATGAAATATATGTAATCACTGATGAACCGATACATATTAGTGAGCATGATATGGAATTACTTGGAGGATCCAAAAACAATGTTTATTACACTTCGGCGTCCGATTTGATTCGTATTGATGAAGTTAGAATACGCCTGCTTATTAACGTTTCGATTGTGTTGATATTAGTGGCCGCTGGAGTTATATGGAAGGCCTATTATGACAAGTCGCGCCAATCTGATAGGCAACGCCGTCATATATGAATATGATCTTCGTGGTCGTAAGACCTACGAATGGTGTGGCTTTTGTTATATTCACATTTGGAGGATTATTTTTTTGTATGGAAAAAGTCTAAGGTGCAAGAGACACTTATGATATGATTAATGTGAAATGGTTTGGAGGTTAGATTAAAAGGGACTGAGAAGGTACGGGTTTTTCTGTATATGTTTTGACTGCGGAACATGGGAATTGAAAGATGACTAAACGAATGATAGTAATCGCAAGCGGAACGGCGCTACTTTTGGCAGCAGCGGTTGTCGCCGTAGCGGTTTTGCGCAGTTACCGACAGCCTATGGTGCTGCCGGAAGTGCAGACCATGCCGATGACTTCCGAAGTGCATGTCAAGGCGGTTGAGCACGTGTCCATGGCTGGCGTCGAGGCGAGCGGCGCATCTTCATCCTCTGCAGTTTTCATGATTTGTGGAGAGGGCGCGACTGCCTACAACTACGATGCGCGGAACGACGCGCTTCGGTTGATTGCGCGTCGGCGGGACTTGCCGGAGGAGGATGTCGCTGCGCCAAGATCGCGCTTGGTTTGGTTTTCGCCATTCTTGGCGTCTGTCTGTTTTTCGGCGCGAGAATGTCCGCCGTGTTCTGATTTACGGGTTGCACTGGATATTCCGGTTCCCGGGCCGGGTTGACCTCGCGGCGGATGTTATGGTATACTTTTCCGACATCCGCCGGAGAAGGGACGCGCGGAGATCGAAGAAAGGAAATACCGGACGGTGATGACGATAGAGAAAGACTTTGCGGACGGACGGCTTACGCTCAAGGTTGCCGGCCGGCTCGACACGAACTCCGCCCAGGATCTGGAGTCGGAGTTCGACCCGGAAGGCGTTTGCGAGACCGTGTTCGATTTCTCCGGGCTCGAGTACATATCTTCGGCGGGGCTCAGGGTGCTGATGACCGCGCAAAAGACCATGTCGGCGTGCGGCGGAAAGGTTCTGGTCGCGAATTGCAACGCCATGGTCAAGGGCGTTCTGGACATGACGGGCCTGAGCTCGGTGTTTGCGGTAACGTGAACGCGCGATGAAGCGGCGCATGCTCATATCCTGCTCGGCCGCCGCGCTCTACGCGGTTCTGCTGCTGTGCGGATGGAACGCGCTGACGCGGCGCGCCTGGCGGCAGACCGAGTCGATGCTCGACTACGCGATGCTCGATCTCGACGCGACGCTCAACGGCTCGATCGACACCATGCTGATGCACGCGGCCGATTCGATCGTCGAACAGCTCGGCGAACCCAAGGCGCTGGCGCCGGAGGCGATCGCGCTGATCGCCAGGCAGCGGGGGCTCGACGAGGTGAACGTCATCGCGCGCGACGGGACGATTCTGGCCTCGACCGACAGCCGTCTGACCGGACTGACCATGGCGGACAGGCCGAAGTCGGCCGAATTCCTCTCGCTGACGAACGGCGTTCGCCACGCGCTTTCCCATCCGTTCAGGCCCGGTGCGCACATTCCCGACGTGCGCCGCAAATACGTCGGGGTCGCCTTTCCCGGCGGTGCGGGGATAGTGCAGGTCGCCATCGACGAATCGCGCATGGTGTCGATGCTCCCGTCGATACTGGGGTTCGTCTTCGACGAATGGCGGCTCGGCGAGCACGGGTTCTTCCTGTGCGCGGACCTTGCCGACGGGCGGCTGATATCCAATCCCGCGCGCCACCGCGACGAGGCGCGGAATCTTGCCGGGACCGGATACGACCCCGGCGCGGACGCCGTTCGCGAGGACGGCAAGACGACTTTCCGCCAGCGGCTTTTCGGCGAAGAGTGCGATTGCCGCGCGCTGGTTTTCTGCGGCCACCGCATCGTGGCGGCGCTGCCGCCGGCCGAATTCTATTCGGCCCGCACGTTCTTCGCCGGCGTGATGGCGGTAGTCATGGCCGGGGTTTTCGCGCTTCTGGTGTTTCTCGTGAGGCGCAACGACATCGCCGCCGAGCGGCTGAAGGCGGTCTACGCGGCCGAGGAGGAGCGCCGCGCGAAGGACATGGAGATCGCCAAGACCATACAGTCGGCGGCGCTGCCGCAGGCGGCGGCGCTCAGCCCGTTCTTCGGCATCGACGCGGCGATGCTGCCGGCCAAGAACGTCGGGGGGGATTTCTACGACTTCTTCTTTCTCGACGCGATGCGCGTCGCGTTTCTCGTCGCCGACGTCTCGGGCAAGGGCATAACCGCCGCGCTTTGCATGATGAGGGCGAAGACGCTGATCAAAGACGCGCTGCTCGCCGCGCGCGATCCCGCCGCCGCGCTGACGAAGGCGAACGCGGAGCTGTGCGCGGGCAATTCGGCCAACATGTTCGTCACGGCGTGGGCGGGCGTTCTCGATCTCGAGACCGGAATCGTCACGTACGCGAACGCCGGACACAATCCGCCGGTCGCGCTGCCGTCCGGCGCATTCGTCCGGAGGCGCTCGGGACCGGTTCTCGCTTTTCTCGAAGGCGTCGAGTACCGTCCGTTCCGCATGCGGCTGAAGCCGGGGGAATCGCTGTTCCTCTACACCGACGGCGTGACCGAGGCGCTCGATTCGAAGAACGCGCTTTTCGGCGAAGAGCGGCTCGTCGACGCGCTCAAGGCCGCCGGCGATTCCGGCCCGAAGTCGCTGTGCTCGGTCGCGAGAATCGCCGTCGCCGCCTTCTCCGAGGGCGTTCCGCAGGCGGACGACCTTACCGTGCTCGCCGTCAGATACGTCGCCGCTCCCCGCATGGCCTCGCGCACGTTCCCGCCGACCCGCGAGGGCATAGCGTCGGCGTCGGACTTTCTCGACGGGGTTTTCGAGGCGGAGAAGGACGCGGAGATACGCGCGCTTTCGCCGGCGCTGCATATCGTGCTCGACGAGATATGCTCGAACATCGTCAAGCATTCCGGCGCTTCCGGTTTCGGGATCGACGTCGAATTCGCGGAAAATCCGAAGGGGGTAAAGCTGACGTTCACCGACGACGGCGCGGCGTACGATCCGCTCGCGCACGCCGACCCGGACATAACGCTGCCGGCCGAGGAGCGTCCGATCGGGGGGCTCGGGATACTGATGGTCAAGAAAATGTCCGACTCGATTTCGTACCGCCGGGCCCACAACCGCAACGTTCTGGCGGTATTCAAGCGCACCGCCGGCCGGAGTTGAGAGATGGCGAGGGAACAGACGCCGGGAGAGGAGATCGCAAACACCGCGACGCATGCCGTCGGGTCGCATCTCGGCGCGGCGATGCTGGCGCTGCTCGTCTGGCAGGGCGTACACAGCGGCGCCGACGTCGCGTGGAAGGTCACGAGCGGGGCGGTTTTCGGTTTCTGCATGATACTCCTCTATTCGGTCTCGTCGATCTACCATGCGGTGCAGTACAGGCCGGCCAAGCGCGTTCTGCGCATCATGGACCACATGGCGATATTCTTTCTCATCGCCGGCAGCTACACGCCGTTCTGCCTGGTGTCGCTGAGGCCGGGCCATCCTGCGCTCGCATGGACGATTTTCGGGACCGAATGGGGCATGGCGGTCGCCGGAACCGTATGCAAGGTCTGGACGACCGGCAGGTTCCGGCACGTTTCGACGATCGCGTACGTCGTCATGGGCTGGGCGGCGGTTCTCGCGGCCGTGCCGCTCGTCAGGGCGCTCGCGGGCGCGGGGTCGATGTGGCTGTTTCTCGGAGGCGGACTCTACACGGCCGGCTGCGCGTTCTACCTGTGGAAGTCGCTTCCCTACTCGCACATGGTCTGGCACCTGTTCGTTCTCGCGGGGACGATATGCCATTTCTTCTGCATGCTGTGGCACGTGATGGCTTGACGGGCGGCTTTCGCGGACCGGCCGGTTTCGCGATGATTCTCCCCGTTCGGGGCCGAAATATGGTATAATACGCGGAAAGGAAAGGAATGGATGCAATGTCGCTCAATATCGTCACCGAAATAGACAACCGCGTGAAAATCAGGAACGTTCTGATGAGCGTATCCGACAAGACCGGGCTTGAAACGTTCGTTCCCGCGCTCGTGAAGTCGTGCCCCGGGGTCAAGATCTACTCCACCGGCGGCACCTACGCCAAAGTGAAAGAGATACTCGGCGACGGGGCGGACGGGACGCTGGTTGCGGTATCGGACTACACCGGCCAGCCGGAGATGCAGGGCGGGCTGGTCAAGACGCTCGACTTCAAGATCTATCTCGGGCTGCTTTCCGAGACCTACACCGAAGCGCACCAGGCCGACCTGAGACGCCTTTCGGCGCAGCCGATCGACATGACCGTCGTCAATCTATATCCGTTCCGCGAGACGGTGGCGAAAGCGGGCGTCACGCCCGAGATGGCGAGAACGAACATCGACATCGGGGGGCCG
>JAGDAE010000197.1 GCA_017959645.1 Kiritimatiellia bacterium | reverse complement strand
GGGTCGAGGGCGATCTGCGCCGCGAGGTTTCGCAGAACAACCGCCGTCTGATCCAGATCGGCTCCTACCGCGGGCTGCGCCAAAAGAAGGGTCTGCCCGTGCGCGGGCAGCGTACTAAGACGAACGCCCGCACCCGCAAGGGCGGCAAGCGGGTTTCCATCGCGATGCCGAAGCAGGCCGGCCGCTAAGGAGATTTGGGAATGAGCGAAGAAGTCAAGAAAGAGGCGGCTCCGGCCGCCGCTCCCGCCGCAGAAGGCGAGGCCGCGGTCGCGGAGAAGGCCAAGAAGTCGGGCAAGTCGATTCCTGCCGGAATCGCGTTCATCCGCTCGACGTTCAACAACACCCAGGTTTCGATCGCCGACGCGCGCGGCGGGGTTATTTCCTGGAGTTCCGCCGGCAAGGCCGGGTTCAAGGGCAGCCGCAAGTCGACCGCGTTCGCGGCGACGATGGTCGCCACCGACGCGGCGAAGGTCGCGATCGCGAAGGGGATGCACGAGTGCGAAGTGAGGATGCAGGGCGCCGGCGCCGGCCGCGAGAGCGCGGTTCGCGCGATTCAGGCGGCGGGCATCCGCGTAACGCAGATTACGGATACCACGCCGGTTCCCCACAACGGTTGCCGCGCACGCAAGCGCAGGAGGGTCTAATCATGGGTCGCTATACAGGTCCGGTTTGTCGTCAGTGCCGCCGCGAGGGGCAGAAGCTTTTCCTCAAGGGCGCGCGTTGCTATATGACCAAATGTCCGATCGAGCAGGGTACGGGATGCCCGGGAATGCACGTCGGCCGCCGCGCGAAGAAGATGAGCGAATACGGCATGCAGCTGCGTCAGAAGCAGTCGCTCCGCCGCCAGTACGGAATGGGCGAACTCCAGTTCCGCCGCTTCTTCGAAGAAGCTCTGCGCAAGGGCGGAATCACCGGCGAGAATCTTCTGCAGATGCTCGAGATGCGGCTTGACAACATCGTCTACCGTCTCGGCCTCGCCCCGAGCCGCCGCGCCGCCCGCCAGTTCGTCCTCCACGGACACGTGCTGGTCAACGGCCGCAAGGCGTCGGTTCCCTCTATCGTCGTCAAAGTCGGCGATACGGTGGCGGTGAAGGACAACGCCAAGTCGAAGGAGGCGGCCAACCGTTCCGTCGAGGCGGCGACTTCCGCGCAGCTTCCCGTGTGGATGGAGTTCGACGAGGCGAATCTGACCGCCCAGGTCCTCGCCGTGCCGACCCGCGAGCAGATCGCTCCGATCGTCGACGAGCGTACGATCGTCGAACTCTACTCGCGCTGATAGCAGTCCTGTTCAAACCGTTCTTCCGAAGGGAGTAAACAATGCCTATCCGTTTGAGCCGATTCGAAATGCCGAAGGGGGTTCAGAAAGACGAATCCACCGCGACAGCGACCTATGCGCGCTTTGTCGCCGAGCCGTTCGAAATCGGTTACGCCAGAACGATCGGCAACTCGCTCCGCCGTGTTCTGCTCTCGTCGATCGAGGGCGCGGCCATCAGCGCCGTCAAGATCAAGGGCGTGAGCCACGAGTTCTCGACGATCAAGGGCTGCACGGAGGACGTTACCGACATCGTCCTCAATCTCAAGCGCGTGCATATCAAGACCTACACCCGCGAGCCGCAGTCGATCCGGCTGAAGGCGACCGGGCCGTGCGTCGTGACCGCGGGGGATTTCGCCGCCGACAACAGCGTCGAGATTCTCAATCCCCGCCAGGAGATCTGCACGCTCGACGTCGACGGCGTTCTCGACATGGAGTGCGAGGTCAAGACCGGCCGCGGCTTCTGTCTCGCCGAAGGCAACAAGCGTCCTGACATGGAAATCGGCAAGATTGCGATCGATTCGATCTTCTCGCCGGTCACCCGCTGCAATTTCCTCGTCGAAAACACGCGCGTGGGCCAACGCACCGACTACGAGAAACTCGTTCTCGACATCTGGACCGACGGGCGCATCGACCCTGAAGACGCGCTCAAGACGGCCGGCGCCGTGCTGCGCCGCCATCTCGACGTCTTCGTCGACTACGCCGGCGAGGAGGTTCTCGAGTTCGAGGACACCGACAAGAAGGATGCCGACGAGCGCGAGCGCCTGCGCAAGCTCCTGAACATGTCCGTCAACGAAATCGAACTGAGCGTCCGCGCCGCGAACTGCCTTAACACGGCCAACATCGCGACGGTCGGCGAGCTCGCTTCGAAGACCGAGGCGGATATGCTCAAGTACCGCAACTTCGGCAAGAAGTCGCTTACCGAAATCAAGGCGAAACTCGTCCAGCTCGGCCTTTCGCTCGGCTACAAGTTCGACGCCGATCTTCTCGAGAGCAAGAAATAAGGATTTACGAATATGCGTCATCAGAGAGTAATGAAGAAATTCGGACGCTCCACCGAGCACCGCAAGATGCTCATGAAGGGTCTGGTAACCAACCTCATCCTCGCGGAGTCGATCAAGACGACCCTGCCGAAGGCGAAGGAGGCGCGCAAGGACGCCGACAAGATCGTGACGATCGCGAAGAAGGGCGGTATCGCCGCCCGCCGCCACGCCGCGAGTCTGCTGCTCGACCCCGCCGCCGTGCAGAAGCTTTTCGACAAGATCGCTCCGGCGATGAAAGACCGCAATGGCGGCTACACGCGCATCGTCAAGCTCGGCACCCGCAAGGGCGATGCTTCCGAGATGTGCATACTCCAATACGTCACCGCCGCGGAACCGGCGGCGGCGCAAGAGCAGAAGGAGGAGGTGAAATAATGGCTATCGTGCTCAAGCTCAAGAAGGGCGAATCGGTCGAGCGCGGCCTCAAGCGCCTCAAAAAGATGATGGACAAGGAAGGCGTCGTCAAGACGGTCCGCGAGGGACGCTACTTCGAGAAGCCGTGCGTCAAGGCGCGCAAGAAATCCCAGCGCGCCAGAATCCGCAACCGTTCGCGGCGCGGCCGTATGGAACTCAACTGACCGTACAGGGTCGGTTTTCCGAGAAAAAGAACCTCCCGCCAGGGAG